>DASRSD010000030.1 GCA_035656635.1 Pirellulales bacterium | reverse complement strand
AACGTTTGATCGAATTTCTGCAGCAATCGACCGATTCGTTTGTGGTGACAACGAGCGAGCATTATGCTCGACTTGCGACGCAATTACCGGCCGACGTGGCAATTCTTGGAGAATGCGCAGAATTCCCGCGCCAGGGAAGTGTGCTGGTGTTGGGCCAGAAGGCATCACTGGCGCAACGGAACAATGGGGCAACCAAATAGAGTCGTTTGTTTTCGTTGCTGCTAGATTGCTTTTTCCTATGCGGCTCGGCGAATCGTTCCAGAGATTTCTTCTGGCGTTGTTTCTTTCACTGTCTGCTGGGTGAACTGAGGAGCAGCAGGACGTAAGTAACGCCACCAGATGGCTGCAAGCTCGGACACGGCCTTAAAAAAGTCGCCTCGCTTTAGTTTCGAGCCGGCTACATCCTCCCATTGATCAAGCGGTAATTCGTAGACTGTCTCCTGCAGGCGGGCTGAAGTGGTTCTGCGCTGCATACGAATCATCCGAGCCAAGAGTTCCACATCGAATATCCAACGCGAATGGAACGGCTGTGAGAAGGCAGCCATGATTTCTGGCGAAGCGCGAAACATTTTCGCGCCACACTGTGTATCACGAAAACGCACTCCTAGCGTGAACGACGCAACCTGCGCAAACACAGTTCCTAATCGACGCCGAAGAGGCTGTCGGCAAATGTTGTGTCCGAGCAGCGGCATCCGCACTCCCAAGAGTAATTCAATTTCGGGCCGGCGTTCTAGTACGGAAATGAAGTCGACAATGGCCTGCAAAGGAGTTGCCAAATCTGCGTCCCAAAAGCCGATATAATCTGTATTTCTACGTGCTGCCTGCAAAATTCCTAAACGCACGGCTTCCGCTTTGCCACGGTTTTGAACAAGATTCAAAACTTCAAATTGGCGTGGATTCGCAACTGCTAATCCTTCAATAATCGTCAACGTGGCGTCCTGGCTGCCGTCGTTAACTAGCAGAAACCGGACGTCTTGGTGATCGATCGAGAAGCGTCCAAATTGCGCGGAATTAAACCGCCGGGCTTCGTTGTGGCACGGGACAATAATGGTCGTCGTTGACATGGGTGTTCCTATTGTTTGCTTGCTGATCGACCGACTCGATCTTTCCTTGTTGACGTAACAAGACTTATTTGAATTGCCACCACGCCGGGCCACTCGTTCTAATCGCCGGTTTCTCATTAAGGGGAGGCGATGGAGCATTGACAGAGGGTTGATTGGCAATGGGAGGAGGCAATGGCACGAAGGTGGACAAAAACCGTGGCCAATATCCATTTAGTTGATCCATGCACTCCGCTAATTTGCCGGATTGAAGCTGAGAATCAGCGCGATACAGAATTTTTCCGAGTTGACCCAGCTCCGAATCGGTAAATTTCAGATCAAACAACTGCACATCATCGATCCAAACGCGACCTGGCCCCATCAAGTCGAAACGGACGCGGAGTTTATCAAGGCCTGAGAGGGGTAGATCGTCAATTGGCAACTGGAAATGCGACCACTGTTCGCCGATATGAAACTGGCCCTGTCCGACTTGGGCATGCGGATAATATTCGCCTTTTCCATCGTCGATGGCCAGCCAAAGGTTTGGTTGTTGTTGTACGTCTTCTACGCGCAGCCAAACTGAAAAGGTGAGCCGTCCCGTGCGGGGCACAGGGAAAGGTTCGCTGCACATCGAAACTACCGAGCCATTGGAATCTAACCGTGCCGCCTGTTTGCCAACAGGCTTCGTCTGCACTGCGGCGCCCTCGGCGTCGATGCTGAGACTGCCGCCCGCGGGATTTATCATCGACCAGCCTGGAATTTGACCATTTTTAGCGGGCAGTTCGAAACTGGGGTTTACTAGGAGCTGAAGTGCCGGTGGATTTGCCAACATGGCTTTGCGCTGTAGCAATTCGTGCACACGGTTGTCGAGCCAAGGCTTTAATTTGTCCTCGTCTAAATTGGCCTGCGCGCTTTTAATCCGTGCATCGGCGCCCAAGAATCGCACTGCGATCAAGTCGAAAGGCTCCATCGCAATTGTCCAATTGGCGCCAGCCAAAGCGGGCAACCTGCGCTGACCGCTTAGTTCGTCAATGCGACAGCCGAGTGGAATATCGAGCCCAAGAGTTACTGTGACAGGCCATTCGGAGTCGTTCACAACGTAGGCGTAAGTGCTGTTATCTCGAAACAACGTGCGAACAGTAACTGGCTGCGCAACCTGTGCAAGGGTTTCGAATTTTCCAACCGGCAAGCGACGAAACGCCGTCACAAAATCGGTGAGTGAATCCTCTTGTCCCATGGGCAAGAGCAATCCACCGTCAAATATGAAATCAGCATCGAACGCTGCCAGAGCATGTATAAATCGTTGGCGATTGCGCCGATCAGCAGGCAACAATTCTGCGTAAAGCTCTTCAGCACATGGCTTCTCTTTTCCAAATGGGCTTTTAGCATCGAAGGACGACAGACGGGCGTGTTGTGACGCGTGCAAAAAGAGCACACTAGACGCCATATTTCCTCGGAATTGCTCGTCGAGGTCGCTCGACCTGTTCAGTTCCAAATCAGTGCCTGCATTGCACAGCATTTCTGGCGGTTCGAGGCATTCGGGTCGAACGAGGGCTAGGCCCCGCTCATCACGAAGTAAGTTTGTTTGAATTCCCACACTTAGGAGTGCCTGATCGATGGAAGTTTTTGCGGGTAAAGACGGCCGGAACAACCGTTGCGATTCGGGAGAATTAAATAGATTTGTTGCCGTTAGATAGAAAACAGCATCAGGTCGAACAGACGTAAGCTCCTTTTGCAAGCGCAGATAAAAGTCCGCCATTTTGCTGGCGCGCCACTTTAGCCATGTCTCCCGGTGCGGATTGACGACATCGTTGGCATCTGGCCGAGCAAAGAATGCAGCTCGTTGGCCGTACCGTGTGCTGCCGGCGCCGGGGACATTGAGACCGGTATCTCGCTGAAAGCGGGCGACGGTGTCGTCGTCGAGTCCCCACAATTCACCGGGCAACTGTGCATAGCCATCGGCGGATAGTTCGATTGCCAATCCCGAAAACGCAGGGTGCCGACAATATCGGTGTACTAATTCACGCACGACCGCCAACATGACATCCTGAACGTATGGATTCAACGGATTGTAAAAGGTTGGCTTACCGTACCTTTGCTCGGATTTATCTGGTGCGCGAAGTTGGCCAGTATAAATTTCGCCTTCGGAACCGATAAGCTGGATTCCAACCGCATCCGTCCCGCCGCGTCGCAAGCGGTTTTCCAATTCCGGCAAAGGCGCTGCAAATTCTAAAGAAGGAATCAGCTTCAATCTTTCCCGATCAAAAATACGCGCCACCAATTCCAGCGAATCTTTTCGAACCGGGTCTTGAGCCGTTTCGAAAAACGCTCCTTTGTCGAAACGAGTCGTCGGTTCGACCAAAGTGCTGGGATAAATTGTGCTGCCTCCCGCCATCACGGTGAGCATATGCCCGCCGTAACCGACATAGTTCAGATATTCTGCCAACCGAATTGCGCCATCATAAAAAAATTGCCAGTCGTTAAGGCTGCGCCCACTTGGGGGGTCGAGTACTTCCGGACTGCCAAAACATTCTGAAATCAGTGGCTGGCTTTGGTAGGAGGCAAGCAAACGCTCCGGAACGGGGACACCGGCCAATGGGAAATGAGGCAGCTTACTGGGACCTGCCAATACACGGATTTTTCCAAATACAGCCGGAAGGTCATCGCGGCGATTCGTTAACAGCACGATTGGATTTTTGGTGCGCGGCCAAAAGAGCAAGCGATGCTTCAGCCACTTTGCCGGCATCGCCATGGATTCATCGACAACGTACACACCCGAATCTAGTCCGATGGGCACAACGGCACCGGCGGCATTCGGCTCGACAATGCTAACTCCGAGCGTTTGTAGAACGTCGCTCGGGTATTCGATTTCCAAGATATGAGGTGTGCCGAGTCGATTGATCGTCAGAGGATAAGCTTGCCAATGGAGTTCGGGTGAGTTTCCATTCGATGCCAGTTGAACGCCTGAACCCAATGGTTTTTGCCAGGGCTGTAAAGAAATATTGCCAAAATTGCCTTGACCAAGATTTGGGAGGAGGGATGATGCCACAAATCGCTCGTACCAGTGAGGATTTGCAGGATCAATCTCCATGACAGGTGTCCAACTTGTGTTGGCATCGGACGAAGACGCGGGCAACTGATCCTGCACAACGACAAATTGCACGTGACGTTCTGCAATTTGTTTCGATTTCGTCCAACGCAAAGCAGCCGGTTCAGACGCTTCAATAGCGATGTCGTACACGCCGTCATTGGGTGGAGTCGTGAATTCCCAATGAATGGTGGCGGGCACCGTCTCTTCCGCTGTTGTTTTAATGGATTGTTCCTGAGTGCTTTGCTCTGGTACTCCCACTCCTGCGGAGCTTAGGCGTGCGCGTAACTGCAACGTCGTGCCAGCCGCAACTGGAAGCAATCGAGGTTCGATATCGAGTTTTAGCTTCTCGCCGGGTGAGAAAATTAAGCTATCCTGCGGCAATATGACTCGCAACAGGTCCCCTGGCGCACGCCGAATTTGCAATCGATTTCCAACTTTATCGAGCGCCAGATTTATTGCCGGTTTACTCACCAAATCTGATAGTGTCGCCTCGGTGGCAATGGGGGAAGAGTTTGGTTCGTGAGCGTCACGGAATTCAAGTTTTAGCACAGCGTTCAAGGGTGCGTTCACGGATACGTCAAGACCATCGTAGGAGCGTGCGCTACGCTCATGAATCTCAATGCGATTTCCGTCCGACCACATCGACCCAGGTTCGTCGGCTTCGATGCCCAAAGGCTGAACAAGAGAAAGCGTTCCGCGGTCGATGGAGATCTCGGCTTGCCACTGCCGAGGTCGATCAATGCTGCGCCCCCATTCCATTCGCAGTTGCACAGTTGGGTCCGCCAAAATCGAGGCGGTTTGCCAGCAAAACACTACGATCCAGATAACATAGTGAAGCCTGCGATGCGGGCGCGCGCACCATCGGCGCAGTATTGCTGCAGGTGATGCAAGCTTTACGGAGACACAGTTGATGTTCGGACTTCCTTGTCCGACCATGAGATGCTCAATGGGTCAAATTCATTATCATTCCATGAAATTCCCATCGCTGGGAAAAGGAGGCGGATTATAGAGTAGACTCTTCCTCAAACCCAGGTCGGAACAGATAGTTGCGTCAAATGCTAGCGTGTAGTTTTTGTTGCCGTTCTTATGGCAACCGGGATGATGGGCTGATCCGACGAATATGAACTAGGGAATTCACCCATCAATCACAGCGATTTGTTAATTCATCTCCTAATTTTGCTAGCGTTGCTGGCAGGCCTGTCTGGCAAGCCGCGGTGAATTGATTCAGCGCTGTTTGCATTGCTTCCGCTATATTTGGGCAAAGATTGGAAATTTCGTTTACCTCGAACCAATCGTCGGGTTTGGCAAATAATTCAGCTCGCGGCACAGATTGATGGCTAGTTGCGTTCTCACCAAGATGCTTTTGTTGAATGCTATTATCTGAAAGACGTAGCGACCAAGCAATCGTGGCAAGAAACTTTTGATCCGGCAGCGAGACGGCGCATGCCAATTCAGAACCAATCAAACGTTCATGCTTTAAAAGATCCAGAATGGATCTTCCAAAACCGGCTGAAGTGGCTGAATTGTCTGGCGATGGAGTAACGCCCGACAGAAGGCGATCAGCATCTAAATTACAGCAATCCAAAATCGTGTACGGCATATCTGCAGGCTGAACCAAATGTTGCAGGCGTCCTGGTTTAGCAATTCTCTTGGGGAGTCGGATTATCCATGGTACATGCACTAGTTCTGCATAGAGTGCGTCATCGCAGGCACCGACCCGACTATGTTCTCCTAAAGGGAACCCTCGCGGTGAAAAGCAAACAATGAGCGTATTCTCTACATTCTCAGTACTTTTGATCGCTTGGAGTAGTGAGTAGATGAATTGATCAATAAGTGAAACTTGCCCAGCATAGGCCTGTACGATGGCAAGCAACTCATCGGGATCAAAGTTTTGTGACAAAATGCGATTCGGTACGTTTGTCCAACTTCCAGCTGGAGGATCGTCTTCGCCCACGAATTGTCGGCGAAACTCTACCGGTGCATCCCATATTTGCCCCAGGGTGCCCGTATGAATCCATAAGAAAAATGGGCGCTGAGCCACTTCCAGCCAATTGCCCGTTGCAGCGAAAATTGCTGCGGCGTCAGTTTCCACGGCATTTTCAGCAATTTCATTGTTGCCATTTGAGCTTGGTCTGACACTAGACGATTCAACAAATATTCGCTCTGCAAATGGTATAGCCAAAGGATGGCTGGCGACCGTACGATCGTCCGAGAGTAACGCCGTATGCCATCCAGCCTGAGAAAGGATCGTCGCTAAATGCTGCCGCTGGGACTCATGATTGTTCGGACATAAGGCGTGCAAACCCAGCCACAGCGAACGGTAGATTACTTCCAGATGAGGTGAATCAATGACAGCCCGATCCAGTACAAGTGATTCTGCTGCTAATTGATCCAACGCAGGAGTCCGTACCCAGGCATTTCCGTAAGCACCGATATGCCCGATATGTAAGCGATCGATTGCTACACAAATTATGTTAGGCCGTTGATTACTATCGACGGAGTGGGGCATTTACATGTCTCATTCCTCGGCGCCGCGAATTCGAAGAATAGCCCCAACTTCCGGCCAAAATCGAGTGCGGGCATATATCAGATGCCTTGAGCTCGCCCGGTGGAATCGCCGAACCGTTGGATGCCTTGAATTTCCATGCGCTCCAACATACTCAGAAACAAATTACACGCCGGTATCGAATTGAACTTCACGTAACGCCCTGGAGACAATGTACCGCCGCCATTTCCCGCCAGTACAATCGGCAAATTGTCGTGACTGTGGCGGTTACCGTCTGCGTTGCCGCAGCCGTAAACAATCATCGAATTGTGCAGCAGTGGCTGTCCGTCAATATCTTGTGTTTCATTCAGCTTGTCCAAGAACCAAGCGAATTGCTTCATGTACCAGATGTCAATTTCACCCACTTTCGCCAACATATCTTCATTGCCATGGTGGTGTGAAAGATCGTGATGGCCGGCAGAAATATTGAGTTCTGGAAATGGTCGATTGCTTCCGTCATGGGCCATCAGCATCGTGGCGACCCGAGTGGAATCTGTTTGAAAAGCCAGCACTAACATGCTGTACATTAAATGCAGGTGTTCCTCGTAACTGGTCGGAATGCCAGCGGGTGTGTCGATGGCGGGATCGGGTGGCTGGCCAAATTGCTCAGCACGCTGGATGCGCTGCTCAATTTCTCGCACGCTAGTTAAGTAATCATCAAGTTTTTGTTGATCTCTTCCAGCCAGATTTTTTTGCAAAGACCGAGCGTCTTCCATCACAAAATCGAGGATCGAACGCTGTTGCTGCTGGCGGAGCAAGTAATTATCCTGCCGTTGCCCTTGCGGACCCGCTCCAAACAAACGTTCGAATACCAGGCGAGGATTCGCCTCTGGCCCCAACGGCGAAGTGGGAGAACGCCAAGCCAAATTGAATTGGTAGGCACAGGAATAGCCAGAATCACAATTGCCCGATTTGCGGGCTGGCTCGCACGACAATTCGAGAGAGGGAAACCGAGTGAGATGACCAATGTGTTCGGCGGCAACTTGATCGACGGAAACGCCGGCATGGATATCGGCGCCGGCAGTTTTTCTTACACGCACTCCGGTCAAAAAAGTGCCATTTGCACGGGCGTGGTCACCAGCACCGTCAGGGCCCGGCGTCGCATTGATGTGATCAAGTCCGCTAAGAACCTGAACGTGTTGCCTAAGTTTTTCGAGCGACTGCATGGTGCGGCCGAATTGGAAATCAGCCGTGCCAAACTGAAGGCCAGTATGAGAATTATTTTCTGCAATTTTAGGCCACCAATAGTCCTGCCGAGCGCCGTTCGGAAAGTATACAAATGCCATTCGTAATGGAGCGCCGGTGGCAGTCGTCGCTGAGGTTGGTGCGGTGGGATCAGAAACAACACGACCAAACGCTTCGGCGGCTCGCAGCTTGGATGGCAACAAGGATTCGAATGCCGGCAGAGCGACGCAAACACCGAGACTTCGCAAAAAGTGCCGTCGATTTATATCACGTCGCCGCGGTTCGCCATTGACATTTGGAGCAACGTTATTCATTTCTGTACCTGCTGGCAAAGAAGAACTTTAAGGCTTTTGTGCTGTTTGTCCGACAACGGCGATTGCTCTCCGCCTCTTTTCAAATTGTGGCGAATCTATTATTCCAGTCAAGAGAGCGGAGAACTGGCCATTTTCTTGTTGCAGCCGATCAACAATGGTATCGACCGTATCCACGTCGTCATAGTTTAAACCCCGCCCCAAGGCAAAGGTCAGCAATTTTTCGGTCAAACAGCGGTAAAAATCTTCACGATACCGGGTAAGCAGGATGTGTTTGAGGTCCTGAACGCTTTCAAATTTTTCTCCTGTCAAAAGCTCCCCCGTAGAATCTATCGGCTGTCCACGCTCTTTATCTCGCCACCTTCCCAGGGCGTTGAAGTTCTCGAGCCCCAATCCGAGGGGATCCATTCGGGTGTGACAGGAACTGCACAAAGGCTGACTGCGATGCAATTCCAAAACTTCCCGTGAGGTTGGCTGATGATCTTTAAACCCCTTTTCCGAGTCTTCAAGCAATGGAACATTGCCCGGAGGGGGTGGCGGCGGAGAGCCCAAAATGTTGTCCAGGATAAACAGGCCGCGCTTTACGGGCGAGGTGCGGTCGGGGTTCGAAGTGACAACAAGCACGGCGCCCGTTGTCAACACCCCGCCCCTTGGGCTGTCTTTGGGCAATGCCACTTGGCGCATTTCGTTTCCGTGGACATCGGGGAGTCCATAATAGCTGGCCAGTTTTTCATTCAAAAATGTGTAATCGCAATCGATTAAATCCAATACACTCCGATCTTCGTGAACAATATGGTCAAAGAGCATTTCGACTTCCTGCTGCATCGCATGGCGTATATCGCCATTTAACTGCACGGCATTGGGGCGATTGCGAAGCTGACGGAAGATGGAACGGCGATCAATATCAGGGCCGCCATTGCGAAGAGTATCGAGTAGCTTTCGCAATTCATCGTCTTCGCGGGCGACGACGGCTTGTTCGTTGATGGGCGTTCCTTCTACATCACGCACTTGCAGCCATTGGCCGACAAAGTTTTGAGTCAACGCCTCGCTGCGCGGATCCTTAATCATCCGTAGAACCTGCTTTTCTAGGTTCATTCGCAGTTGTCCCTGCTCAGCGAGCTGAAATAGCTCACGATCCGGCGTGGACGACCACAAAAAATAAGACAGGCGCGAGGCCAACGCGTATTCGTCCACCAAGGGATAGGTGTCGTTCAAATGCGTAGGATCAGGCTCTTCTGCTCGGAACAAAAATCGTGGCGATGCCAGCACGGCAACCATCGCCCGTTGCACGCCTTCTTC
Organism: Pirellulales bacterium; assembly: GCA_035656635.1. Lineage (NCBI taxonomy): Bacteria > Pseudomonadati > Planctomycetota > Planctomycetia > Pirellulales > Pirellulales bacterium. Next base: position 2,479 of record DASRSD010000030.1, on the reverse strand, counting down.
AAAGCGTTTATCGGGCTGAGAGTAAACTGACCTAGCGATCGTTACCAATCGTTCAATCGTTTCATCATCCACCGGGCGACGGTAAGCCTGCTTCACAAATTTGCTCAAAACCTCTCGGGCATACTGGCGGCGCTCGTCTTCGCTGCTCGGTGGCTCGCTTCGCGAAAAAAAACGATCGTAGTTTGCAGTTTTTACACGGTATTGATCTTCCAATGGCCCCTGAACTTGCACTGAGGTAAGTATCAAATCCAGAGAATTTATTTTTTTGCTTGTCGGCGTAAGAGGCTCCAAACTTAACGTGAACGGATGATCGCCTTCGCTTAATTGTTGTTCGAATTGAAAATGAAATTTTTTGCCGTCGTACCAGCCGAATTCTTCTTGCAATTCTTGTTGATCATCAACTTTGAATATGACTCGACAGCGACCCGGATCGAATTCAAAGTTGCCTTGAACAACCACATCCAATAACACACGATATGTTCCTGTGTGCAATGCATGGAACGAATGGGCAATTGTTGCCGGTTGATAAAATGACAACCGACTGCCATTGAGTTTTTCGTCCGCTGTGTGAAAGCGGTTGCCTGGGATCGTGTGTTCGTCGATCGATCGCGGTTCCGTGGGGACCGCCCCAGCCACAATCGTTTCCGCTGCTTTCAGGTACTTTTCCAACAGCAACGGCGAGACCGTGAGCACATCACTGATATTGTCGAAGCCATAGCCTGTATCGTCCGCGGGGAATTCTTCCGTCGTCTTGTAATCGAATCCCATCAAGTCGCGAATAGTATTGCGGTACTCAACTCGGTTTAATCTCCGCAATGTGACGTGACCGGGATCGGGATCCCGAGGATTGATGCCCAGCCCTTGATACTTAATCCATTGCGCTAGCAACAGTTTTTCTTCATTCGTAGGTCGAAGATTGCCAGCGGGCGGCATGATGTTGGATCTGACGTTTCGCAATACCTTCCACCACAGGTCTGGATTGTGCAGTAACTCGTCATCGGTTTTGAATTCGTCGAAGGCCACCTGGCCTTTCTTTTCGCCAAAACCATGACATTCGTAACAGTATTGGACAAGAAGCGGCTCAATTTGCTGGTGGAACTCCGGCTTCGGCTCATTGTCAGCAGACCAAGCAAGCTGGGCATTAAGAAAGGGGCACAGCGCGCACCCCAAAGCCAAGCGAAAAATGCGCAACAATTTCCCCATGAACCAGCGATCGGATTTCTGATTCAACACTAGCCGTACCCCAAAATTACTTTCCCCGAACTCCAGCCGATATCTAGTTTAAGCAATTCCAGGGTTTCCACGCAAGAAACACTGTGTTAGTGGAGGGCCGTTTAGCCAACTTAGCAATTCTGAGGGGCTACAAACGCCAAGCAAAAGGGCCAAAAACTAATTAATCGCCTCACCACTGCTTAAATCGGTAATGGTGTCCACAGCCGGGGATGATAATTTAGCGAAAAACCAATCCAAATTATCGTCGGTTGGCGTGACCGTAGTTCCGCCGGTCAGTGTGTCGGAAAATCCGTCGTCAAATATGTTGGTGGAGTCGAGTGCCGGAAGGGTTATGTTATCACTCATGGCACCGCCCGCCCGCAACTGTGAAACACGAAACGCAAAATCGAGGCTGGTAGATTTCCAAAAATCGAGGATGGCATTTTGCGTATCGGAATCAGTATCAAAGCTGGTTGTGCCGTTAATAATGATGTCTTCGCCTCCCCCTCCCGAAAGCGTATCTTGGCCATCGCCGCCCATAATTAAATCCCGGCCATCCCCACCTGTAATTGTGTCGTTGCCTGATCCACCGACAAGGATATCGCCACCCCCCGTACCGGTGATCGTATCATCGCCACCGTTGCCCGACAGAAAACTGCCCTTCGGATTCTGACCACCCTTCAGGGTATCGTTTCCCGAGCCGCCAAGCACATCGGTAATGTTGCTTATTCCGCCAGATATATTTGTTGCCGTTCCTGCCGTCAGGTCGACATTTACGGCGGTAGTGTAGGCAGAGAAATCCAATGTATTGAACTCGGTTGTATCGCCGCCATCAATTTTGCCATTAAATTTCTGGCCGTTGGGAATTACAAACGAGTCAACTTGCGGACCACCAGTCAGATTCTCGATGCCAGAAAACGTGAAACTGTTGACAGTTCCCGCATTACTGCCGGTAATCGTCCATATATTTCCTTGAACAGGATTTACTAGATTAGGGCCAATTAGCGTGTCGGATGTGTTGCTGCTGCTGCTGCCAATGACCCCCTCTAGATTGGCAATGCCGCCCGTGCCCGTCGCAGTGTTTGCCGTCAGGTCGACCGTTATGGCGGAACTGTAGAGTGAATACTTAAGGACATCTGTGCCCGTTCCGCCATCGATGGTTCCTGTAACTGCCGCTCCATTGGCGAATACGAATGTATCGGCCCCGCTGCCCCCCGTTAAGCTGCCTATGCTTGAGAATGAAAGGCCGTTTACCGTCTCTTGATTG
>DASRSD010000029.1 GCA_035656635.1 Pirellulales bacterium | reverse complement strand
CTCCGCGATGGTGCCCAGCGAACCACCGACAAACTTTGGCAACTCTGCGGCAAAGTACTCGATCTATTCACCGAAAGCGAATGCCGCAACTACCTCCAACACTGTGGATGCCGCTACAATTAACCGACGACGGCACTAGCTGCGACGAAGTTACCTCCGGGCGCAACGCTGCTCGACAGCGATTTCGTCTGGGAGAAATGGAAGGAACCGCCGATTGCGCTCTCGCCGGACGACAAATCGATTGCGTATGTCAGCATGGGTGCGATCCGGGCGTGCGAAGTTGGAAATGGCACTGTCAACAAATTGGCCGATTTGAAAGGGACGATCGAAGAGTTCTTAGCCCAAGGAGGATTCGGCGATGCTCGCGGCGAAGAATGGAAAGTGCGCAGGCTGCTGGGGAACGTCGCGGTCAATCAAATCACCACAGATATGAGCCACGTCGACAGCCTTCAATGGCGCCGAAGCGCAAAGCAATTGTCTACGCGCTTGCAGATCATGCTCAAAGCGGCATCCATGCAGCGCGCTATCAAATCATGGAAGCATCACTGGAGGGAAAGGTCCACCCAATCGTCACTATCGACCGTGCTATTGGCGAGGAGCCACATGCACTGACGGCATTTCATGTGCGGGCAGACGACAAATTCGTTGTAGCGACTGGCCGCTCACCATTGATATGGGACATCGTGGCCAATAAACCGATAGCCACGCCTTTCGATTACTTGCTTCCTTCGTCGACGAGCGACCGGTACTTGGGAATCGAAATCGATACCCGGCAATTAGTGTTGGTTGATGAGGATTTTAGGATTGCCAAACGATTTGATGCGACGTTTGATCGCGATCGGCAGTGTGACCTGATTTGGTCGCCGGACCAGCGGTTTGCAATTTGTCGAGTCTTTCGGAGCAGCTTGGAGCCACTATCGGACAAGTGCTCGGAGTTTCGAATTGATCTGACCAACGGGAAACGGAGGGATTTAAAACCGGGTTTTCAACGCGATCATTTCGTTTTTTCGAGTAATGGCGGGGAAGTGGTGCGAGTGGGAGTGATAGGTGTCGAACCAGATAATTTTGGTGACGGTTCCTATGGGTCCTATCTCGAACTCATTCCTGATGGCAATGGCGATAGCCATGAAATCTATCGCTTCACCGATCCCGGCAAGGAACCATCGATCACATGGCATATGGAACGCTATCCAGAAGTATTGTGCGATTCGGAGTGCCAACTCTTCGCCATCGCGCTGCCCAGACAACCGAATGAAACTCCAGGATTTAATTATTACTTCATCGATCGAAGTAGGCACAAATGGCGTTTTCCGAACAGTGATTCCTCTGCATTCATCGCCCCGTATTATCCTGTTGCGTTTATTGACGGCAACAAAGCGATCGTAGCGCACGACGAAACTCGGCTATTCTCGGTCCCCCTGGCGGCAATTAAGGCAGCAGCGGAGGAGGTTGCCAAATGAACGGCGGGCAAATTTGGCGATGCAAGCTAAACCGCAAGCAGGTGGCGGGCTTGGTGGCGGCAACGATTGTGGGCGTACTGTTTTGCTTGTGTGTGGCAACTGCGAATGCTGCCAATGATTTGCCAGCATGGGCGAAAGTGTTGGATCCGGATATTCTGTTTTATTCATGGCCATATCCGGTGGTTTCACCGGATGGAAAGTGGGTGGCGTATGTCAGTAAGGGTTTTGTTTGCATTTGCAACATTGATGACCCAAAGCCGCGCCGGTTATCGGAGGTGCCGAACACGTGGACGCATGTATTGGCGCAACCGGAGTATGCGTATGCCGAGGGTGATTCGAGTGTCATTGCGCGTAAGTTAGACCGGGATGCATACCAGAAATGGGTTGCTTCTGTAGCCCATGATGTGATCGGTTTGCAATGGACTTATAACGGAGACGGCGTTGTCTTCGCATACCAAGGGCCTAACGCCGACGGGAAAACATCGGATTGTGAGATTCGATACGGGTTGCTGAACGGCACGGTTACAAGTTTGAGGAAAATCAACACTCGCATTCCTTACACAGGCAAGGAGCCGGCATTTTATATATCACGCGATCGTAAACTCCTCGTCGAGCCGAATTACATTAGACCTCGACCATTAATTTGGAATCTGACCACGAACAAGCCGCAAGCTACACCGTTTACAGTCCTAACGCCTTCGTCGAACAGCGATCGGTGGATTGGGCTTGAAAAAGACACGCGAGAGTTTGTCATCACGGACAAGAATTTTGAAATTGTAAAGCGGCTGGGTAACCTGTTACCAGCAAACCGAACCGCGCAAGAATTGCTATGGTCGCCTGATGAGCGATTTGTGATTTGGAGGTATCAGGTCGGGTTTGATTACTACAGTAATTGGGAAGGGGGCTGGATTGATTTGGAGAAAAACGAGCAGTTTCACATGACCGGCTCCTACATGAGTGAGATTGTGCGATTCACGGGGCAAGAGGGTGAATTCGTCCGGGTGGGTGACGAAGGTAAACAGGGCCGTATAGAAGGACTGGTTGGAACGGGATTTCATTTTCAATTTTTTGCGCGTGGCGATTCAAAACCGGAGGACGTGTGGTACGTCCATTTTGATCCTGATGATTCATCGCGTGCGCACCGGGAATGTCCAGGTAGTCCTTTCTATTTTTCGGCGGACTACAAACTGTTTGTGTGCGGCATGTCACGCCCGAAGCAGCCACCAGCAGGCACTATTTTCCATTTATTGGACCGTCAGAGGCACCTGTGGCGGATGCCGGGGGAAGACAACGGTAAGTATTTCACACCGTATGAGGTGGTGGGGTTTGCCGATCAGGGAAGGTCAATTATCGCCCACGATGAACGGCGGTTGTTTAGCGTTCCGGTGTCGGCGATTATGGAGCAGGTGAATGAAGTTAAAATCAACGACGACAACGCGGCGAAGCCGTGAGAAACAGCTCATCGTGCGCGGAAAATATGCATGTGGGAAAGGCCGGCACTTTCCTAGCGGCGCGCGAATCGTGTGGTAAAGTATTGTGGATCGGCAGTTTGCTGCGTCAGAAGGTTCTAGGCGGCTTCCCGGCGCGCTAGTTGCACGCTTCCGGCTGAATCGTGGATGGTCATGACGACCACAGGCCGGGAGTTCTTTAGCGTTCAAGCCCATGGACGATGGTTTGGCGCCGCCATCCTCCGGCAACCCGGAGGTTTAATCCGCGTTTCTCGGCTTTGCCAAAACGCGAATGGGAGCCACGGATATGAAATCGTCTGGGACTTTCAGCGCCAAACATCTTTGGGCTATTGCGCTGGCCGCAACGGTTGGGTTGGTTGGAATTCAAGTTACTCGCGCCTCGGATGCCACGGCCACAAAAACCGCCGCGAAACCGGCTAGCGGATCTCCGGCCGATACGAAACCAGCTCACACTTCGTCCACCAGCGCCCAAACTTCGTTTCCGGAAAAGGCGCTGCCGGCGAAGGTGTTGTTCATCACCTCCAAGACGGAACCGAACTGCGATAAAGAATTGGGCCGCTTGATGAGGCCCAATGGCGATTTCGAGAAACTGCGGGCAGCGGGTTGGAAAATTGGCAAGGGATCAGGAAACCATTTGCAAATTGTCGACAAGGACGACGTGCCCGAGCTGATCAAGCAATTGGGCAAACAGGAATATCCGACCGTGGCCAGCGTCGATAAAGAGGGCCAGGTTGTTCGTTACTTCCGCTTCGGCTGCACTACGCCCTTGGATATGTGGACGTTTGGTTTCCTGGCCAAGGGCATTGATGAGCGGCCGGCCGGCTTTGTGATGGAAGCGGCCAAGGTCGATTGGACCGGCCACTATCCGCTGCGCGGCAACCATTGGTCGGTGGAAGGCAATTGGAGCCCAACTAAGGAAGAAACCGTGACCCACTTGCACGGGCCGAATCATCAAAGCCAACTCATTCCGGAGTGGCACATTGAAGCGTGGTCGTTGGAGGAATTGCGTTCGCTGCACGACGATTTGCACGAGAAATACGACACCGGCACATACCGCGAAAACGACAACTCTTCCGGCGGCGGAGCCGATTATTTGAAGTTCAAAGGGAAAGGATGAGAGCCTGGTTGCAAAAATTCGCCGCGAATGAACGCAATTAGATGTGAATAACAAGCATCTCTAAGCGGCGTGTGGGTGGCGAACGAACTGGCACCCCACGGTGGGTATGACCAGCAGTTGCACCGGCAAAACTGTCCGGCACGCGGGTTTTTGTTTTGTAGCAATTACAACTGCTGCCGAAGGTGGGAAGAGTTTGCCGGAAATGCGCTTGCTAGCTGCGAGAATTTCCCCGGTTCTCGCTGCGCCATTCTGGCGGGCGCGCCAGTTGCAATCTTAAAATGAAGAGCAGTCCGAGTGTGCGAGCTCGTGGGTCGTGACAATGAAGCGCGATCCAATACAGTGAATGAATTTTGGCGCGGCCGAAACTCGACGGTCGTTCGATCGTCGGCTGAAACACAACGGCTGTGCGAAACAATTCATTCGGCGAAAGGAATCGCCTCCTCGATTTTAGACCAAGTCTAAGGAGGCGCGGAATGAGCGACCAAGCTCAACACGGAGCAGTAAAATTACAATCTTCGGCGATGGTGGCAGCGGCGTTCATCACCACGCTGGGCGCGATTACCGCCGCCTTAATTCAAACCGGCTGGATCAGCAAGCCGCCGGTGGCCCTCGTTTCGCACATGCAACCTCCGGCGCCAATTGCCAAGGCTTCGTTTTTAGGAACGATTGAGCCCGCCGCCGAGCGCCCCTCGGCCGATACTGTTGAGTTGCGCAGTGACACGGCGGAGCCAACATTGAGCATTCCATCGTCGATCCGTGGGAATGAAACCAGCCCGCCTAACCCCACGCAAAGCTGGCCGGCCGATGCTTCCTCGTCAGACACCATGCGTCAAAGCACGGTGCATTGGTCGCCATTCCGACAAACCGCCTATCAGCTAGTTCGTCCGGCACAGTTCGATTCCGCGCCGCCGCAAGCCGTGCCGCAGCCCGCGCTGGTTCAACAGTCCAGCCTGAAAGTGGAATCGCTTGCCTCGGTAGCGCCTTCGACCATAGCGCCGCTGGCTCCGATTGCCGCCGCCAAGGAAACGGCCGGCTATGCCGCCATACCGCCGGCACAGGCCACTTTACTAGCCGACGACGGGGCGGTTAAGATTTTGCCTTCCCCCTGGTCGTTTCTGACGCAGCCGACGACGATCGACAAGCCAGCGCCGAAAGCCCCCAAAAAACCGATCGATTGGGGATCGGTGGCCCGTTGGTTTGGCGGGCACGATTAGCAGCGATTGCGAATCGTCCTCGATTGCTGCGGCGCTTCGCAGCACTGCTGGGTAATTGAAGGGCGCAAATCGCATGAAGATTGTCGTGAGCCTACTGAGCGTCGTATTGATTCTGGCGCTGTTGGTGGATGCGTTTGAAACCACCATTTTGCCGCGGCGGGTGACGCACCGGTTTCGCTTTGTCCGCATGTTTTACGTCACCACCTGGAAAGTGTGGCGCGGAATTGGCCTGCAATTTCCGCCCGGGCGAATGCGGGAATCGTTTTTGAGCATCTTTGGGCCGCTGTCGTTGTTGACGCTGCTGGCCACGTGGGTGATTGGGCTGATTTTTGGATTCGCTCTGTTGCATTGGTCGCTGGGCACGGCGGTGCACGCACCGGAAAGCGAGCCGTCCTTTTTGACATACCTGTATTGGAGCGGGAATACGTTTTTCACGCTGGGCTACGGGGATGTAACGCCGGTTGCCGGGCTGGGCCGCGTGTTGGCGGTGATCCAAGCTGGAATGGGCTTCGGGTTTTTGGCGCTAATCATTGGCTATCTGCCGGTGATTTATCAAGCGTTTTCGCGTCGGGAAGCCATGATTGCGCTGTTGGACGCCCGGGCCGGTTCGCCGCCCAGTGCCGCGCAAATGTTATTGCGCGTGGGGCGAGCGGGCAATATTCCAGCGATCATGCCATTTCTGGCGGAATGGGAACGGTGGTCGGCCGAGCTGCTGGAAAGCCATTTATCGTTCCCGATGCTCAGCTTTTACCGTTCGCAGCACGACAACCAATCGTGGCTTTCGTCGCTGACGGCGGTGTTAGATACGTGCGCAGTTTTCATCGCCTTGGTGAAAGACCACAATCCGTTTCAGGCGCAGCTCACGTTTGCAATCTCGCGGCATGCGGCGGTGGATTTATCGTTGGTGTTGCAGTCGCCGCCGGCGGAGCACCAGGATCGGCTCCCGCCGGAACAGTTGCATCAGTTGCGCGAAATGTTGCAGGCCGCAGGCTTTCTTCTGCACGAGGGTCCGGTGGCCGACGCCAAGTTAGCCGAGCTGAGAGGCACGTACGAGCCGTTTGTGAACGGCCTGAGCAAGCGGCTGCTGTTTACCCTGCCCCATTTTGTGTCGGAGCGCAGCAGTGCAGATAATTGGCAACGCAGCGCGTGGATGAAGCGGGCGCCGGAAATCAACGCTTTGGGCGCCACCCCTTCGACGGGTGATACGCATTTTTAAGTCTCGGCGCGGTGAGAAATGCCCGCCACGCTAAACCGCCAGCCGAGGGAAGCAATCCGTTCGCTCCTGCGCATCCTATACTTGAATGTGGTTTGCACGCGAGGAACACCTGGTGAAATGATGAAGCGCCGACGATTTTTATTCTGGGTTAGTTTTGGCATGTTCACGCTGGCGGAGAAGCTGCGTTTTAGCGGGCTGGACAAGCTGGCCGCGGCGACGATTGGAATGGCGGCGCCATCGCAGGAAGAGGCCGACGGTGAGGTAATTTGTGCGCCCAATGCGTATCCGGAACATTGGACATCGGCCGAAAATCAAACCTGGCGCTGGTACGAGCGCGAAAATTACACCGACGGCCACTGGAAGCTCACCGGCATCACCACGCCCATCAATAAGGAAACCGGCGAGCCCTATACGGCCCGCAGCGGATACTTGCCCGAGACCGACGTGCCGGTCGAAATGCGGCTTAGCAGCAAGCAGCCGGTATTTGCCGAAGACGCAACCGATACCAGCGTGCAGGCCAAGGTTCATGAGCCGGATGCTGCCAGAATTACCCGCCATGGCCGGCCCCCCAGTAAATGGCTGCGGAGCCTGAATGCCAGCGAACTGCGGATTTGGCTAAAGACGATTGATCCGCCGGAAGCAGGCGTCAGCGGGATGACCTACTGGACGCACCTGACGCGGGATCATTTCTTCGACGCCGACAAAATCGCTGGCCTGACGATCGACGAGCAAGCCAAGCTGCACGCCGCGGCGCATGCTGGGTATTGAACGGCGTGAAGTTGCTCGACCACCAGCAAATCGCCGGATACTCACAGCATCTAAGACACAGCAAGCTGGCTTCTGCGGCACTGTACCGCCAAAACGACACAGCAAAACATTTCGCCACCATGCCGCGATGATAAGCTTGTTTGTGGCATGGTATAACTATTGCCGTTGCAATTCAGCGTGTGGGAAGAAAACGACACCGGCAATGGCAGCGAAGTTAACGGGGCACGTATGGACGATCAAAGAACTGCTAGAGGAAGCCGCGGAGAAATAAAGACGAGCTGGAAGCGTGAAATTTGCGGTCGGCTATTGGCAGCAGCCGCATTAGTGGCGTTTGTGGGAGAGATTTATAAAGGCCTTGGGCAACTACCGGCCTTAGGCGCTGCGGCAGTTGCTATGATAATTCTTTTTTTATTGCTCTTCAGTTAACACGCCACGGCATAGATACTTAAGTCGCTGTGTGTGGTTTTAGAGGTACAGTGCCCAAACTGCAATTAGGACAATCGTGCGATTTCAATTCCGTGCGATTTGAAGAACGCCCATAGCTCGGCGGGTTCGATTTGCTTGTGCGGCAGAACCAGGCCGGTAGGCTGGAAGGGGCCGGCGACCATGGCTTGGGCGGCAAGCACGGCCGGAGCCACGGCAACAAGGAAGCTGTTCTGTGCGGATAGCAAGGCGAATCTGGCCACGTATCCTGCAGCATCTTCAATTTCGTAACCGATGCCGCCGGCACGGGAGCCAATCATGCGCGCAATCTCTGTGCCCCAGTTCACTGTGTGCAACAGCAACCAGCGCAGCGCTGGCAGATGGGCTGCCGCACACAGCAACATATTAACGCCCGGCGTGTTTGCGTCGACATACATTGCAACATCTTGCAGCGAGGGCCAAATGCGAGGCAGATAAACGGAGTCGGCGCCGCTTTCGTGGAGCAGTGCGGCGGCAATAGCAGATACGCTGCTGGCGGAACTAAGCACGCGGATGCCGGCTCGGAAAATTTCAGCTTCAAGTGCGAGGACCTGCTGCGCGTAGGCGAGATGGTCGTTCACATCGATGATGTCGCAGCCAATTTCGCACGCGGTTTTGAGAAGCGCTAGGGTGCGGTGTTGGAACGGGCCGGCCGTGTCGATGATTAAATCGCCCGGCGCAAGAGCTTTGCGGAGGGAAACGGCATCTTCCGCGTTTACGATAAGCTCGGCTGCCGGCCGCGTGCCGGCCGGCAACCAACGGAGAAAGACCCGCAGCCCGGAGCTGCTCGACCACCGTGCGACCGAACAACCCTCGTCCGCCGAGAACAATCACTCGCTTCACGCCGGCCTCCAGCGCAAGGCCATCCAAATCGTCCAAAAAATCAGCAAGGGAAACAAAACGATGTTGGAAATCACCATTCCGCCGACCCAATTCAGGCAGGCTGCAACGGTCATTAGCAAGCCCATCAACCAAGTGAACCACATGACCAGACGAATTGACCGCGGAAGATTTGGCGTAGCGAGAAACAAGAGAATGCCGCAGACCGTGTACAGAAAGTTAGCCGCGCCGGCAGTGAGCAATGTCGACAATCGCTCACAGTTTATGAAGGCGGCCGTGTCGAATTGTGTCGGATCGATCAACACTGGCAACGAGTGCTCTCTGAGCAGCAGTAAGGAGATTGCTTCCCCGCTGAAATCGCACACAAAAGCCACGGCGGCCAGCAGAACCGCCACGGTGGCAAGACGAGATCGCTTCAATTGTGCGGCCCACCAAGGGTAAAACACCATTACGCCGAAGTCGGCCAACATCAGCGCAAGCCAGCCGAAGGACCATAGGGCCGGATGTTGTGCAAGGTAGGTCGCACACGACTCAATGCCGTCAGTTGGCGCCAGACCGGGCTGAAGCAACAAGCCCATGGCAAGGTAAGCCAGCGCGCTGGTGGCAGCGCAACACCATGGCGGCCAAGCACTGAGACGGCGGGCTAAGACTGTGCCGCGAATCAAAAACAGAAAAAACGGCAGCCACCAGATGACGTCGTTAAAGACGTTTAGCATCGCCAATCGCGCCGGCCAAAGTTCGCTAAGGTTCAGCGCCACGCCGATTGGCCCGAGCATTTTGCCGAGTAGGCCAATGGCAATGATCGGGCGGCCTTGATCCGGCTTCCAGGCAACGTACCAATACAGCAGACCGTAAAGACCGACGACCATGCCCAGACAGGACCAAATCGCCGGATAGCGCGGGGGCGGAACGCCAAAAATCTCAAAAAAGTGCAAAGGCCAAAAGCCGGTCCAAAGTCCGAACGCCAGGTTATAGCAGCCCGCCAAAATAAAAATGATGCGGAAGAATCGCGTGGCGAATATGCCGGTCATAGCTGCGACACATAACCCCCGCGCAGGGCCAGGAGGATTTAAGATTCCCACACCGCGCCTTGGGGTCCAGCAATAACGCGGCCAATTTGCCAACTTTCCAGGCCGCAATCGGACAGTTGGTTGCGGATGCTGTCGGCATAATAGGGGCTGACCACCATCACCAGGCCGACACCGAGGTTGAACACCTGATCCATTTCGGCCTGCTCGACATCGCCTAAGCGCTGCAACCAGGCGAAAACCGGCGGCACCGTCCAACTACCACGGCGGATGATTGCCCGGCAGCCTTCCGGAATGACGCGGCCTAAATTCTCCAACAACCCGCCGCCCGTGATGTGGGCGATGCCGTGAACAACTTCCTTCACCGTGTAATGACTGAGCGTGCGGCGGACCGCTTTCGCGTAAATTCGGGTCGGCGTGAGCAGCACATTGCCGACGGCGCCGCCGAGTTCGTCAATAACGTCGTCGGACTTGTGCCCGGCAATGTCGAAGGCAATTTTTCGAGCCAAGCTGTAACCATTGGAATGCAAACCGCTGGAAGCGATGCCGACAATTGCATCACCGGCCTCGATCCCCCGCCCATCAATCAGGCGGCTGCGCTCCACCACACCCACGCAAAAGCCCGCTAAATCATAATCGCCGCGGTCGTACAAATCGGGCATGATGGCGGTTTCGCCTCCCAACAGTGCACAATCGGCTTCTAAGCAACCGTTGCTAATGCCTTGGACCAGTTGCTCCAACAGTGGCGGATCGTCGTGCGACATTGCCACGTAATCGAGGAAGAATAACGGTTCGGCGCCGCAGCACAGGGCATCGTTCACGCTCATGGCGACTAAATCGATGCCCACCGTGTTGTGCGTGCCGACCTGCTGGGCCACTTTCAGCTTGGTGCCCACGCCGTCGGTGCAACTAACCAGCACCGGCTGCTGGTAGTGGCGGGCAAACAAATGATTGGCGAAATCGAGCTGGAACAGCCCGGCAAAACCGCCATCCAGCGGCAAAACTCGCGGGGTGAACGTGCGATGCAACAGCGGTGGCAGCCGCGCCATGCTTTGGCGGTACAGCTCCAAATCGACGCCGGCATCTTTATAAGTTGCTTTGGCCATGGGGCTAGAAAGGACCGAATTTTTCACCACGGAGACACAGAGACACGGAGTCAAAGCCAAACAGGAATGAGTGAGGATTTTACGTTGGGGTCGAAAATCGAAAAAGGGGTTGGCGATTTTTGGGTGCCGGGCAATTGGAACATCCCATGGCCGCTTGCCGCCGAACGATCACGGCCTGTACCGCAATGAAATGCTGCCCGGAAAAGTTTCCGCAGACTGTTCGGCCTTCAGGAATCTGATATTCTTTTGAAGCGGCACAAGCCAAACAACTGGACCGAATTTTTTCGTGCGGCGGGGATTTTTTCAAGTTCGCGGATGCCGCGCCCGGTTGAGGTGGTATGCTAATTTGTCGCCGGAGCGAACCGCCGACACTTGGCTTCCTGCCACGCGGCGCCAAACTCGCCGGCGCCGCGCTTGTCTTGCGGGGTAAGCCATGTCCAAAGATGTTCCCCATCGAAAGCAATCTTCCTCCGACCCAGCGGAATCTGCCGTGCTACGCCCTGCTAGTCCGTCACACGTGCATCCGGCATTGCAATTCACCCATGCGCTGCCGTATGGGGCGCTGTTGCACGCCGACGGGGTGCAGTTTGTCGTGTTTAGCCGCTCCGCCACCGCTATGCGCCTGTTGTTGTACGATCGGGTGGACGAGCGGGAACCGGCCGAGGTGATTCCGTTTGATCGCGAAATTGACCGCTGGGGAGATATTTGGAGCATTTTTGTGCCGGGCGTGACCGCCGGACAGTTGTATCACTTTCAGGCCGATGGCCCATTCGATCCGGAACAAGGGCAGCGCTTCAATGGTAAAGCGCGATTAATCGATCCTTACGCCAAAGCGCTGGCCGGGCATTTTTTGTCGAGCGACGATGGCATTATCCGGCCGCCAAAGTGCGTCGTGATTGACGATTTGTTCGATTGGGAACACGATCGGCATTTGAAGCGGCCTTTGGCCGACACGGTGATTTACGAATTGCACGTGCGCGGCTTTACTCGCGATGCCACCAGCGGCGTGGAGCGGCCGGGCACGTATTTGGGGGTTGTCGAGAAGATTCCATATTTGAAATCGCTGGGAGTGACGGCAGTCGAGCTGATGCCGGTCCACGAATTTCCGGTGGAATCGCCCTGGGGACAAAAACTGGAACGGCCCAACTACTGGGGCTACGATCCGCTGGCATTTTTCGCGCCGCATCAGGGTTACGCCGCCGGCAATGAGCCAGGCTGCCAGGTGAACGAGTTCAAGCACATGGTGAAGGCCCTGCACGAGGCCGGGATTGAAGTGATTTTGGACGTGGTATTTAACCACACGGCCGAAGGCAACGAATTAGGCCCCACGCTCAGCTTCAAAGGGTTGGAAAACCGTGTGTATTACATGCTGGGCAACGGCGGCAGCTTTTATCGCAATTTCACCGGCTGCGGCAACACGATCAACGGCAATCATCCCATTTGCCGCGAAATGCTGTTTTTGTGCCTCCGCTATTGGGTGCAAAATTATCACATCGACGGCTTCCGGTTCGATTTGGCTTCGATTTTAAGCCGTAACCGGCATGGCGAAATTATTCCCAACCCGCCAGTCGTGGAACTGATTGCCGAAGACCCATTGCTGGCGGACACCAAAGTGATTGCTGAAGCCTGGGATGCCGCCGGAGCGTATCAGGTGGGCTCGTTTGCCAACCTCCGCTGGGCGGAATGGAATGGCCGCTACCGAGACGAATTGCGGCAATACTGGCGGGGCGATGCACACCTGCTGGGCGGCATGGCCACGCGGCTGGCCGGCTCGGCCGATTTATACCAGGCCGGCGGGCGGCAGCCGTATCACAGCATCAATTTCGTCACCTGCCACGACGGTTTCACGCTGAACGATTTGGTAAGTTACTCGTTCAAGCACAACGAAGATAACGGCGAAGGCAACCGCGACGGCGACGATAACAGCTACAGCGCCAATTACGGAGTGGAAGGCCCGACGCGGAAAAAGAACATCGATGCCATTCGCCTGCGGCAAATTAAAAACTTCTTGGCCACGCTCCTGCTCAGCCAGGGCGTACCGATGTTGCTAGCCGGCGACGAATGCCGCCGCACCCAGCGCGGCAACAACAATGCCTATTGCCAGGATAACCAAGTCTCCTGGTTCGATTGGTCGCTAGTGGAACAACAGGCCGATTTGGTGCGGTTTGTGCAAGCGCTGGTGAAGTTCCGGCGCAGCAATCCGGCGCTACGGCGGCGAAACTTTTTGAGCGGCATTCCGGCGCAGCCCGGAGAACTGCCCGACGTGTGTTGGTTCAGTCCTGATGGGCATTCCATCGATTGGAAAAACGGCGAGCAAGGTCTGATTTGCGTATTCGGCGCACCCGCGGCAACCAACCCTGAAGATCGTACGGACCTGAAGAAGCCGCCGGTTAGTGAACCATCGGCCGTTCCAACCGGCATCGTCGAACGGGCCCGAACTATCATGCTTATGCTGAACCCGGTTGGCCAGGCGCGAGAGTTTGTAATTCCCGAATTGGTTCGCACGTTGAAATGGCGGCGGTTTATCGACACGGCCGCCGAGCCGCAGTCGGATATCTTTCCAAATCTCGACGGGCCGCCGCCACCATTGGTTGGACCTGTGCGGGTGGCCGAACGCTCTTTGATGTGCTACGTGACGCGCTAATGCGCGTCTCGTAGTTGTAACGTTTTCAATGTAGCCGGTCGCCGCGGCGACCGGGCCCGAATATGGATGATCGCCAGTAAAAAATGTGAGCATCCGGCTACCACCGCTCCGCTTTCGCCATCTTTTGCGGCCTGTGTAACATTGGGCGTAATTTCACGCTTATCTCCTTAGAGGGCCAAAGCATGTGGCTGGCCCGACCATTGAAAATGCTTACCTGCACAGGAGATACAACCATGTTTACTTTCTGTTTCACATCGGTGGCAGCCGCTTCGATGCGACGAACTTACGAATCGAGGAATTTGGCCCGACGTTACCCCGGGGCCTTAACCGCAGGCCGGCTAGTAATAGCTGCTGCGACAGTATTTGCCTTCGGTGGAATGGCGAAAGCCGCCAATCATCCCAGCGGCAATGGAAACAGCCATGCGAGCGGCAACAGCGGCTTTGGCCAAACGATCGGTTCCAATATTTTCAAAACGAACCAACCGACCAACACGAAGTTGGATTCGCAAAAGCCGACGGTGCTCAATAACACGAATCCCAACAAAATGGTGACCAAGCTTAACGATAATGGAAAAACGTTCGTCAACAATAAAGGAAATAATGTTCCGAACTTGAGCGGCAACAATTCGCCAAAGCTAAAAGTTGCTTTCCTCAAAGATAAGAACATTAACATGGGCAAGAAGGACTGCCGCCCTTGCCCCTGGTGGTTCTGCTGGAATTATCCGTGCTGGTGCCCGCTGTATAGCTACGGCTGCGGCTATTGGTGCAATGTGCCCGTGGCGACGTGCCAAGGGGCCGATTTACAACTACTGGCGGTGCGAACCATCGACAGCGGCGATCCGACCAATCAGTTAGGCCCCGCGTTCCGTGTGTGGCTGCGTAACAATAGCGAGGTGGCCATTAACCATCCGTTCAATGTGGTGGCACTGGCAGCTCGCAATGCCCAGCCCACTGCTGATTTGCCGCAAGCCGGGGTGCGAGTTGATTCGATCGATGCCGGACAAACAGTGTCGGTGGATATCCGCTTGCCGCTGGCGGCCAATCAGCCTGAATTCCCGATGTTGCACGTGCTGGTCGACAGCCACCGTGAAATTGCGGAAGCGAACGAGTTGAACAATGGCCTCGTGATCGGCCGCTCCGATGTTCTGCCGGTCGATGCTTCCACACCGACCAGCGGCGGCGCCATGCCAATTGCCACGTCGACAAATACCGTCAGCAACGACACACCGACCGCCACGGCGGCGACCATGCCGACAACGAGCGGCTCGACAGCCTCCCAGAATGTCTCGGCAACAGATACCAGCGCGACGGCTCCTACCGGAACGCCCACCGATGCACAAGCAACCACGGCCACCAGCAGCAATGCGGCAGCCGTGGCCACGAATAATTCGGCCTCGTAGGAATTCGTTTCGGTCATCCAGCCCGACCTTGTTCCATCGCCTTTGGCGAAGGACACGGTCGGGCTTTTTTTGTTGGATTTTTTTGTAAAAAGTGGCCCAGCGCCTTGATTTCCAAGCGGCAGCCGCATATTCTGGACGCTCTGCGATCAGGCGCCATTCGCCGGTCGCGTGGGACAAAGGTTGAAGCTTATCACTGGGCTCAGGGGAGAGCGTCGGCCGTACCGATCGGTTCTCGGCCGACAAATTGTTTTGCGTTTGTCGCGGCATGTGCTCTTGGCGGAACGGTTTCGCAAGGCGGATGACCGCGTTCGTAATGCACGGCGAACGAGGGCGTGTGCCGTGCTTTGCGCTTGTGACTCTGACGCCCGTGGAGTGGTTTCGCATGCCGGCCGGCACTATTAAAAAATTGGTCCAGGATAAGGGTTTTGGGTTTATCGCCACGGGTGATGGCACAGATGTGTTCTTTCATCACTCGACGGTGGCCGACCAGAAGTTCGACAATCTTGAAGTCGGACAAGAGGTAGAATTCACCGTCGATAATTCCGGCGGGAGCAAAGGCGGTAAGGGACCGCGAGCTGCCTCGGTTACGCCGAAGTAAGCAAACCCGTAAAAGTAGCTGGAACGCTTGCGCCGGCCCTCTCATGCACGGTGAAGGAAGAATCTACGCCGCATGGGCGGCGAAACGCCGATACAAAGCGGTGTATGCGCCCTCCTGCGCTAGCAATTCCACATGAGTGCCGCGTTCCACAATCCGGCCGTGCTCCAACACCAGCACCTGGTCCGCATCGCGAATCGTGCTCAGCCGGTGCGCCACCACAAAACTTGTGCGGCCAGCCAAAAGCCGAGAAAGCGCCCTCTGGACGCGGGCTTCGGTAATAGTGTCAACGCTGCTGGTGGCCTCGTCGAGAATTAGAATGCGCGGATCAGCCAGCATGGCCCGGGCAAAACACACAATTTGCCGCTGTCCGAGCGATAAATTTCCACCCCGTTCGCCCACCTGCGTGTGAAAGCCGTCGGGCAGCGAGGAAATTAAATCGAGACAATCGAGCTGCTCGGCCGCGGCCAGCACTTCGTCATCGGTCGCACTTGGCCGGCCCAAACGAATGTTTTCCAACACCGTGCCGGTGAACAGAAAATTCGTTTGCGAAACGATGCCAATATGCCGGTGCAGCGAGGCACTGGTAATGGACGTGATGCTGTGGCCGTCGATCAGCAATTCTCCCTGCGTCGGCAAATATAACTTGGCGATCAAATTCGTGATCGTCGTTTTGCCGCTGCCGGTATGTCCGACGAGCGCCACGGTTTGTCCGGGCTGCGCTGTGAAAGTGACATCGTGCAGCACCGGGCGTGCGGGATCGTAGCCAAAGTGCAAATGCCGCATTTCAACTCTGCCGGTCACGGCGGTCAAATCAGTCGCCGCGGAATCATCTTTCCAATCGGGCTCGTAATCGAGCAAATTGAAAATGCGCTCGGCGCCAGCCATCGCCGTGAGGGCCGTGTTATATTGATTTCCCAGTGTGGTAATCGGCGAGAAAAACAAATTCGCCATGAAGAAAAACCCGACCAAATCGCCCACGTGCAACGTGGCGCCGGGCCGGAGCGCCTGGTAACCGCCCACGAACAGCAGCACGGCCACAAAAAATTGGCTGTTCAAATCCAACAGCGGCAAAAACAATCCCTGCGTGCGATTGACGACGGTATTGTACTGAGCATGGTCGCGCACCAAATCGCCGAACATTTCGGCATTTGCATCTTGGCGCACGAAGCCTTGAGTAACGCGGATGCCGTTCACGCTTTCGGCCAACGTGGCGGTGACCCGGCTAAAAGAATCGCGCATTTGCCGCAATGCAATGCTAAGCCGCAGGCGGAAATGGTTATTGATCAGCCACAACACCGGCGCCAAGCCTAGAACCATCAAGAATAACAGCCAGTCGTACCACAGCATGACGACGGCAGCCATGCCCATCTGTCCAATTTGAACCAAGCTGATAAACAGCACTTCCTGTACGCCCATGCGGACATCTTCCACGTCCGATGTCATGCGGCTGATGATGCGTCCCAGCTTGGTCCGATGGTAAAAACCCATCGGCATGGTTTGCAAATGCGCGAAAATATGATTGCGTAAATCGAACACTACCGCCTCGCCCAATTCCAGCGCCAACCGCTGGCGGTAGTGCATGACGAATTGCGTGCTGAGCGCCAACACCGTAAAAGCAACCATGCCCCACAACACGCCGGCCACATTTCCGGCGGCAATGGGCCCTTTGATGACAATCCACAAAATCCACGTCAGCGCCGGCAGTTGAATCGAACGAAGAACCACTAGCGCCAGCAGCCAATTCCGCTTCGTCGCATATGGCCGGGTATAACTAAACAGCCGCCGAATGAGCCCCAGCTCCAAGGGGCGAAGGTCGACTTCGCATTCATCGTGAATGCCCAGTCGGGTCAGGGTACGTGCGGCAGAGTAGGACATGCAGGGAAATGGTTTAGGTTTTGGGATGAAGCGATGGGCAGTTTCTCAAGCGGCTTTTTCGTTGTTGGCAGATGGTACGGTCGCCGCCAGTTCCCAATCGGCCTCGGTAGTTTGCAGCGAGGCGGCTTCCAAATAATGGCCATTCTGCTGCATCAATTGTTCGTGCGTGCCCGATTGCACGATGCGGCCTTCGTCGAGCACCAGCACCCAATCGGCCCGGCGGAGCGTGCTCAAACGATGGGCCACGACAAACGTCGTGCGGCCGAGCATGGCCTGTTCCATGGCGATCATAATTTCGTGCTCGGTCTCTGGATCGACGGAAGCCAACGCATCGTCGAGAATTAAAATTGGCGGCTGCAATAAAATCGCTCGCGCAATCGCCAGTCGTTGCCGTTGCCCTCCGCTAAGATTCGAGCCATATTCGCCAATTACTGTGTCATAACCCTGCGGCAGATTGACAATAAATTCGTCGGCTGCAGCAATTTTGGCGGCTCGTTCAATTTGCTCTCGAGTGGCTTCAGGATGCCCGAACGCAATGTTGGCCGCCACCGTGTTGCTGAACAAAAAACTTTCCTGGAACACCAGTCCCACGTTGCGGCGTAGCTGATCCAGGTCCAAATCGCGAACGTCAAGCCCATCGATCAACACGCGGCCGTGGGTAGCGTCATAAAACCGCGGAATCAAGCTCAGCAGCGTGCTTTTGCCAACGCCCGTGGCCCCGACGATGGCAATGCACTGCCCCGGCTCAGCTTCGAAATCTATTTCACGCAGCACGGGCACATCCGCTCGATAGCCGAAGTCAACATGCTCAAAACGGACGCGACCTTTGGCAGAGGCAAGCGGAATCGGATGCGCGGGAGTTTCGACTTCCAGCGGGGCATCAAGCACTTCAAACACCCGCTGGGCGCCGGTCAGGCTGGCTTGAATGCTATTGGCAATGTTGGTGACCTGGCTTACCTGGTTGGCAAATTGTTGCAACAAATTGGCAAATACGAACAAACCAGCCCCCAGCGGAAAACTTCCTATCACCACCAAATAACCGCCATAGCCTAGCAACACGATCATGTTAATTTGGGTGAAGAAGCCCATTACCGGCTGAAACATGCTTAGCCGCCGAAAGATTTTTTTCTTGGCGTCCATTACGACGCGGTTGCCGGCTTGAAATTTTTTGATTTCTTCCTGTTGACGGCCGAAGCCCTTAACGACTTGCACGCCTTGAACATTTTCCGAGAGCGTCAGGATCAGTCGATCGAGCAGTGTGCTAACTTTCAGATATTCTGGCCGTACCGACCGCGAAAAAATGACAGCCCCCCACCATAACAGCGGCGTGGTGGCCAAGCAGGCTAGCGTCAGCGGCACATTTACGCTCAACATGTAGGCCAAATACACGGCCAACGAGAGGACCACCGTTAACACTTGCAGAATTACGCCGTCGACAAATTGGCGCACCGCTTGCACGTCGCCAGCCACGCGGTTGATAATCGAGCCACTTTGGTTGGCGTCAAAAAAGCGGAAGCTAAGGCGTTGCAGTTTGTCGTACACTTCGCTGCGCACGCAAATGACGATGTGCTGCACCAAATCAGAAAGTGTGACGGCGCCCCAATAACGCAACGAAGCGTGCATCAACGCCAGAATGAAGATCGTTGCGGCAATCGAACCCACGACCGCCAACGGCGGCCAAGCCAGCGGCGGATGCAAACCAAAGGGCCAGTGAGCGGCGGCCGCCGCCGGATCAACCCGGCTGCGAAGATAATCGATTCCTAGGCCAGTTAACCCCAACTGGGACAGGGCCAGCACGGTTAAAACCGATTGCTGCACGAACACGGCGATGCAGCCGGTTCGGTGCCGCCATCCAAGCCCCAGCAGGCGGCGGATCAAATACCAATTCGACGGTGACGATGACGACAGGCGACTCAAGGTTGTAAACCGCGGGCAGGATTGGAACCGACACAGGCGGGGCGGGTAGGCAGGCGGTCGAATGCGTTATCGTTCAATTATAACAACTTCGACCGGGACAATTCCGGCGTGTCGGAAGCAGCTCGTTTCCATTACATTCTTATGGTTAGACAACCGAGAAACTACCAAAGTTCGGGGCCGGGGAAAACAGCGAATTGCCGTGAAGAAAATGCAGAAGAAACTTGCCGTTCTATAACCGCACCACACCTTGCCAGCTGCCATGTCGTATTTTTTCCAGCATTTTTGGCCCCACCTGACGACGGCCGTCGTAGCGATTGTGGAATTGGTGGCGGCATGCCACGCCGTGCTGTACAAGCGTGATACCCGGGCCACGATCGGCTGGGTAGGCTTGATTTTGCTAACGCCGCTGCTGGGCGCCTTGTTGTACTGGATGTTTGGCATTAACCGCATTCATCGTAAAGCAAAATTGCGGCGCGGGGGCGAAACGGGCGCGGAACCTTGTGCCAGCGAGCACACCGCGCCGCCGGAACTCATCGAGAAAACGCTGGGCCGCAAAGGGGAACATTTCGAACGGCTGGTGGCGCTAGTCGGCAATGCCACCATGCGGCCGCTGTTGCAGGGGAACAAAATAGAACCGCTCGTAGGAGGCGACGAAGCTTATCCGGCCATGTTGCACGCCATCGACAGCGCGCAGCGATCCATTACGTTGGCCAGTTACATTTTCGACAATGATCGCGTTGGCAAACTTTTCGCGCACGCGCTGGGGCAAGCCAAACAACGGGGCGTGGAAATTCGTGTGTTGATTGACGATATTGGCGCACGGTACACATTCCCCAGCATCGTGCATTTGCTGCGGGGGGCAAGCATTCGGGCCGAAACGTTCATGCGCTCGCTGGTGCCGGGATATTTTGCCTATTTCAACTTGCGGAGTCATCGCAAAATACTGGTCGTCGACGGGCAGTTGGGATTCACCGGAGGCATGAATATTCGAGAAGGGTGCTGGTTGTCGGAACATCCCAAACTTCCGACACAGGATGTTCACTTCCGAATGCAAGGACCCGTTGTCACACAATTGCAGGAAGTCTTTGCCGAAGATTGGGCGTTCAGCACCGACGAAGTTCTCAAGGGCGATTTGTGGTATCCGTCGCAAGAGGCAGCGGGCGAAACCTTAGCCCGAGGAGTAGCGTTTGGCCCTGACGAAAGCAAAGGAGTGATCGGCCTAACACTGATTGGCGCGCTGGGTGTAGCACAGCGCAAAGTGTCGATTGTCACTCCCTATTTTTTGCCAGACGAATCCATCGTGGCGGCGCTCAATGTAGCTGCCATGCGCGGCGTGGAGGTAAACATTGTGCTTCCGCAAAAGGGGAATCTAACCACCGTCCAGTGGGCCACGCAGGCAACGCTGTGGCAAGTGTTGGAGCATGGCTGTAACGTCTGGCTGACGCTGGCCCCGTTCGATCACACCAAGTTGATGGTGGTCGATGGCCTGTGGACGCTCGTAGGCTCCAGCAATTGGGATCCTCGGAGCTTGCGGCTGAACTTTGAATTCGATGTCGAATGCTACGATTCGAAGCTGGCTGCTAGCATTGGCAGCCTGATTGAAACGAAGCAAAAATCGGCTCGACGGATCGATTTGAAAACCGTCGACTCCCGGCGACTGGCTGTGCGATTACGCGATGGGATGGCCCGATTGTTGTCGCCATATCTCTGAAACTCCTGTTTCAACAGGAGTTTATGACGCAGCGGGCCTTCCGTACCCCCATTTTGCGAAGATCACGACATATACCCCCTGCTCACGCTGGGCCATTGGATCCATAGCAAACTGGGCAAAATGGCCAGAGTACTTTAACGGAATAAATTTTTTATCTTTTGCAACTTCACAATCCGCTACCTCACGGATATACTCGGTCCACTCGCACGTTCCAAACGGCAATTCCAGAAAAGTATCGGGCTCAATCATCAACTTACAAAATGGAGTTAGGGCTATGAAGGTGCATCGTAATTTGAAGCGTAATCGCTGGGGCGTTGAGAGACTTGAAGATCGCCGGATGTTGGCCGGCAATGTGTACGTGGCCAATGATGGGGGCGCTTTGGTAATTACTGGCGATTCCGCCGCAAATGTGTTCACTCTCACACAGACCGCGGCCAACACGTTCAAAGTGACTGGGTCAGGCACCACGGTACACGGAACCAACCCCATTTCGGGAATTTACAACGGCATTTTCATCGATATGACTCAAGGGGGCAACGACGTTGTCACGCTGAAGAATGTGAACATTCAGGGGCAATCGGATGGCATCAGCTTGGGAGTTCTGCTCGGCAACGGAAATAACACCTTAGTGCTGACGGGTGTGACCACGGAACTTGCTTGCGGCATCGTTGGCGGCAGCAAGGTTAACGCGATTACGATTACGCAATCGTTCTTCGGTTACGATTTATCGATTGAAGGGGGTAACTCCACCGATGCGGTAACCATTACCAAGACAACGGTCGATGGCGGCCTATTCGTTTCGCTGTGCAATGGTACCAACGCCTTCACCATGAGCAGTGTGGCCGTCACGAAGGCTGACCCGCCTTGTAGTCCTTACGGCGATGTGCCCTACGGCTTCGAATCGTTGAATTACTTGCCCTTTATCGATTGCGGCGCTGATATTTTCGGCGGCAGCGGAACCGATGTGGATACGCTCAGCGGCGTGTCCATTAGTTGCTTGACCCAAATTAACACGTACCAAGGCAACGACGTGGTGACCATTGTCAATTCCTCATTTGGCGATGCGCCAACATGCAAATATAGTTGCTGGGACGACACCAGTGGCCTGTGCATCGAGACCGGCGTCGGCAACGACGTCGTCACGATGACCAGCACCACGGTTTACGGGTTCCTGCAGATCGACACCTCGGGTGACATTTGCTGCCCGTGCACCGGCGAAAGCACCGACTTGTCGTACTCATCTGGCAAGGACGGCAACGACGTGGTGACGTTGGTCAAAGTGAACGTCCTGCAATCGCAGGAAAGTGTAATCTGCTGCGAGTGCGGCGACTCCGGCACCGAATCCGGTGACAATGTGGAAGCCGACAATACCCAATGGGGTTGCTGCGATTTCTGTGCGTTGGAAGAAGGCATGCTGTTGATTTATACCGGCAACCAGACCGACGTGGTCACGTTGACCTCGGTAAACATCGCTGCGGAAACTTCGATCTGCACGACCGACTTCAGCAGCCTCGACGGCACCGATGTGGTGACAATCACCAATTCCAACTTCAACTATGACAACCAGTGCGTGGGCAGTTGCTGCTGCTTGGCGTACTGTGTGCCAGCCGGGTTGGAAATTAACACCGGCGCCGCCACGGACGTCGTCACGTTGAGCAAGGTGAATGTCGTCGGCGAATCATCCATTTGCACCGGCGACAGCAATGACGTGGTAACGGTCAACGCGTTGGTGGCCGACTACATCTTCATTAACATGGATGGCGGTACCCACGACGTATTGACCATTGTCAACAGCAGCTCGCCCAGCATTCCTACCTTCTTGGGCGTCGACACGCTGGTGCAATCGCACAACCACTTTGGATAGTCGACCCGTTCCGATAGATTTGAGATTACAGGAAGACGAATTAAAGTTGGATTAGAGACGACCAACGGGCGCTCCGGGAGACCAAATTTCCCGCGAGCGCTCTTTTTTTGCGCTCAGTGGCTGTTTCGCCTAAACCAGTTCTGCACGACTTCCGTTTTCTTCTTTTCGGAAGCTTGCTAAAATCGAGCTATGTATTGGGGCTAAATCGATTCCGTTTCAGAGGAGATTTGTATGCGCCGATCGACGTTAAGTGCGAAGAAGCTCGGATTTGAACGATTGGAGGATCGAACCGTGTTGAACGGTACTGTCATGGTGGATAGTCTAACCACGAACGCTGGAACACTAACGATTACCGGCGACAGCCACAATAACATCATTACCGTCCGTCAGGTTGGCAAAAATGTGGATGGCGCCCCCATCATCCAAGTAACGGGCGCCGCCACGAAGCTGAGCAACCTGGATACCGGGAAAACTGGCACTTCCTTCAAATTCGGCTCAGCCACTGGCGATGATATTAGTGCCATTGATATTGAAATGGGCGGTGGCAGCGACATCGTCACTTTTACCGATACGACGGTGTTCGGCTCGATCACCGTCAATATGGACGATCCCAGTTCCGGCGGCGTAGGAGACGGCAACGACGTGTTGGTCATGTCCAACGTGCATTCGACCGATGACAACGTCAATGTTTGGTTAGGCGGCGGAACGAACGTGGCCTCGCTGACCAAAGTCAGCGCCGTGGACGGTTTTTCGCTAGATGCCGGCAATGGCCGAAACGTGGTGGTGTTAAATGGAGTTTCCGCCGGAAGCGGCGAAGAATTTTTTGTGGATTTAGGCACCGGCAAGTTGAATACAGTAACCGTCATCCATTGTAGCGGAGGAGATTCCGATTTCTTTGACGACGGATCCAACGGCGTTCTGGTTGGCGTGGGAAATCATTTCGATTCGATTTCCGATGTCGCCTCGTTTAAGATTCGCGTTGGAGATTTGAAGCACGATACGGGCGGCACCGGCTGAAACGCGCACCGTTTTCGCCAGCTTAAAATGAGCTGAATGTTCCAATAGCTCGGCCTAAATGGTCGGGCTATTTTTTTGCGCCAGATTGTGTTTGGCGTTTTTCCTCGGCGGCGCTGGCGCGAAAGTATTGCGGCGCCAACGTGAACAGGTCGTCACGCCGGCCGGATTGATAATGTTGCCAAGCCAGTTTACCGACCGTCGCGGCGTTGGGGGCCCACAACTTTCGATCCGCCGTCACCACGCCCGAGGGCAATTGACTAGCCAGTTTGAGCAACGCCTGTCCAGTAATCATCTGCCCCGGCGATAGCTGCCCGAGCCAAGCGACATTATCCATGAGTTGCGTTTGATTACGAGGCTTCCATTGTCCGGCCTGACATGAGAACTGGCAGGCGAAAACTTGATTGCGCTGGGCATCAATCGCGGCCCATAGTTCGGACGTGTTTGTCGGCGCCTGGGCTGCAATAGCTTCCAGAGTATTCACGCCCAACACTGCCGCACCCACTGCGTAAGCAAACAATTTTGCGGTCGTCACGCCAACGCGC
>DASRSD010000028.1 GCA_035656635.1 Pirellulales bacterium | reverse complement strand
TCACCCGTATCACAGGCGGCAAGTACGTCTCGACGAAACTCCCTCGAATACGGTGCCACAGCAACCTCCTTGTTCAAGTTGCTGCGTAGCTTAACTAATTTGCCGGCATGGCGCTAGAGCTAGATGAAGAGCGCTCTAGATAGCGAAGATGAGGTTGTAGTCCGACAAGATTTTTGGACTTCGACAGCCAACAAACAACTGAACTTCGTTCAGCACATATTCAATTTGCTAAAGGTTCATGGCCGGGCCGCCGTCGTCGTACCTGATAACGTGCTTTTCGAGGGCGGAGCCGGACAAAAGGTCCGCGACCAACTACTCCATCAGTGTGACGTACACACACTCCTACGGCTGCCGACCGGCATTTTCTATAAACCGGGCGTCAAAGCCAACGTGATATTCTTCGATCGTAAGCCGCCTCAAGAAAAACCGTGGACATCGACGCTGTGGGTTTATGACTTTCGCACCAACCAGCATTTCACGCCGAAACAAAACCCAATTGCCCGAAGTAACTTCGACGAGTTCGTGAAGCTCTATAAGCCCGGCACCATCAATCGCCGCAAATCAACTTGGAGCGAGTCTACGCCTGACGGGCGGTGGCGGAGCTTCACTTACGACGAATTACAGAAACGCGATAAGTTGAGCCTCGATCTATTTTGGCTTAAAGACGAGAGCGTCGAAGATAGCAACAGCCTACCGGATCCCGACATATTGGCGCGCGAGATTGTCGACGACTTACAGGACGCGCTGGAGCAATTTGTTTCTATCGCGGACAAGCTGAAAGCGTAGATTTGCAAAATATCGATTATCGAATTGAGTGGTTGGTCTGATTGCGACAACCTCTCTTAGCGTTAATCGACATCAAACCAATGCGCACATTGGGCAGCAACATCCCGAAATCCAGGTTCTGCCTGCGTCTGCCCGGAAAGCAAATACTGAATTGCGGAAGCTAAAAACTTCTTTTCATTTCGATCCCAACCCCAGGCAGAAAGAATATCCCATAGTACTTGAGGTGCAGGCAAGGCCCGCACAAAGTGTTGTAGCGACCACCGTTTCGCAGTAAATTCGTTTACCAATCCCGTCCGCAACGTGCGGCAGCGATCCCACCACCACCAGTTATCAAAAGACTCTTCGACGACTTTCCAAAGACGATCGTCAAGGGCATTCTGACTCGCCGCCAAATACACGCGTGGAAACGAGGTACTAACCATTTCCTCTCCGTGCGAGTCGGACCGCTCCAACCCCAAATTAAGAACATACAAACAGAGTGACGACGCATGAGAATCGATATCTGCGGTCGTTACAATCGCTCGTATCCAGTGTTCGCATGGGAGCGATCTGGCAGCTAGACTTCGGGCGGCGAGGACACGCGGTAATGCAAAAGTCTTAGGTCCTCCAGTATCCAACGATATGATGAGCCAACTTGTAAATTCATTTCCGAGTTCTTCAAGCGCGGCTTGCCAGTCTTCCGGCACACGCTGCCACTTATTCGCGACAGCCCACAAAAGGAGAGCATCGGCGGTCCTCACTTTAAATTTGGCTGTCATTCGCCCGGCAAGATCGGTGGCTCCGGAGTCAAGCTGGCTTTCGATCACTGCAAACAGCACATTATCAGGTACCAAAGCTTGCTGGAGCATCGCTTCCAAAGCGGCCTCTCGAACAACATCCGATGCGCGCCAAAGAGATGGGGCTGTAAGAAGATTTGGGTTGGAGACGACAAATATCGGTATTAGGTCGCTCGCCCATTCAATGAGAGCAGCAATATCATTGGTGCGAAGACTTTCGCTAAACGTGCTAACGATTAACCGTGAAATCTCGTTCTTTCCCCTCAGCGCAGTGCGGACCAATGAAATTGTGTCTTGCGGAGCTGCTTTCCAGGCCGTCATTACCCGGTTCGGTATATCAAGTGTCGCGGCATCGAAAGCATTGTGCTCATCTTCCTTCACCAGCGTGGCCAGCACATCACGATCCGGTAAATCGCTAAAAAAATGGCGGTTCAAAGGTCCAGATGCGACCGCTACTTTTAAACGTGCGCCCTGATGTTGATCTGAAAACAGATCCTGAAGTTGTTTGATTATTTCTACATAACCAGCCAAATCATGGCAGTCGGATTTCAAGTTCCGGAAGAGCATCGCGTATGGACCGACAGAACCCCGCCCATCGATAGGGAATGTCGCGTACTTTTCCACAAATATCGCAAAGTCCGCCATGCGGGAACCAATTGCGAATTCTTCGGCCCAATTTGTTGTCACGCCATCTGCTTCAGTTACGACTTGAATATTATTCGCAGAACGAATCACCTCTCGCATCGACTGCATCGGAACAGTTTGCAGGTCGAAGATGCCTCTGGGAGATTGTCGCAATTGGATTGCGCCGGTGCAGAACTGAAGCCATTGCCCAGTAAGTGTGTGATTGAGACGCCACATTTCAAAGTGAAGCGACGCGAGTTTCGCGGAGTTTACATCGGGAAGAACAACCGGTGCCGGGTCGCCAAATAGAGCCGTAATAACCTTGGCAACGTATGCGCGTGGATATGGTGACGCACTTTCAATATTAGAAGGAGCTGCGGTAATTTCCTTTTCATAAATTGAGACATCTTCTCCCCGACGCGGGCGACGAAAGAATTCGGTCAAAGACTGGAGGCCTGAAATGCTGCGAAGGTCATCCTCGTTGAGCAATAAGCTATGCGTCCATACGCATCCTGGCCGTTCGGCGTCATCCGCATACCACGTCCGTGAGAATACGAATAAGCGGTCGTCAGGCAATGTGTATCCAGAAAAATAATCCTCAAATCCCAAAGCGAGGCGAGGACCGGACAAGTCAGTCAGAGTGCGCATCGTGCGCTGACTACTTGCCGATAATCGTCGGCTACTTGCCAGTAGCCGATGGCCCTCTGAGTAGCCGTGTAAAGTCTGTTGAATGCGCACGTTCACGTCGCACCCTCATCTGCATCGCCATTGCCCTGGATGACCCATTTTATGGGCGCCGTAATATCATGAATTCTCTCCGCTCCATCGTACACCTGTATACGGTCAGACGGTTTTGTCCGCTTTCTCAATGCATCGACAGCCGTTGGGTCTTCAATGTCGCCGCCTTGTGCGCTTATTCCGAAGTATTTTGCCTGTACCTTCGGCCCCTGAGTCGAAAGGAACTGATGAAGCAAGGATAGTTTATCCTTAACCCATTGCTCTGGCGTCGACTGATCTTTAACTAAGTCCCAAGCTGACACGACTACCGAAAGACGCACAGCCCTTCCCGACCTGAGTGCCATTACGAATTGGAGGAGATCCACGAGCTGCACTTGCGTCGGCGCAAGTCGGGCGTCCCAGGCGACAGCCACTCCGTCCGCGCTATCGGGCACTTTAGTTGTTGCTTCTTCATCCTGTTCGTCTGGCAATTGCGGCACCAATGCATTGATGTCCGTAATCAAATGCTCTTCGCGCACATGCGGATGTACAAATAGGAGTCCGCCTTCGCTATCACGAACATAGGAACAATATTCCTTAGACGCAACGCGGTCAGTCCATTGCACCTCAAACGCCTCCCCCGATAGATCCGGAATCCATAGCTCGCATGATGAGTCGTCTGCAGACTCAAGAAGCATATGTAAATTAGCTTGCTCTGATAATTTGGTCCGTTCAAGTCTCTTTGCATCTACCCATAAGCTCCGCACTTGGTTCAGGTACGTTGCATCACCTTGCAACTTGACTAACCGAAGGGCGCTCTGTACTTCACTTGATTCGACAACGTGCCAGAGCGCGGCAAGATACGTAGTCTTTCCCGCTCCGGGAAGGCCGACAACAAATAACTGCTGCTTTTGCTGCACCATGTTGCCTGTCACGTACTAATTGCTATTCGAAATCGGTCGAATTCAGTTGACGTCAGTCCAACTGTAACAGCGGCTGGCGAATGAAACGCCTCAGGTATGTCCCGCACCCAACCGGCAAAGAGATCAACCAAACCCCATCCGAACGGCAACGCTTCCGAGGTAGGGCGTGCCGCGATTCTCATAAAGCGAAGACGCGCACATCGATTCGAGAATCGGGTAGAGCCTTCTGCCTCTATTTCCTTTGCAAATGTTTCAACTTCATCCGTTCCTCCCGATCCTAAAGCTAGATCCCATTTTGTGATGACAATATCCACAAGTGAACTCGATCTTAGTTCGTCAGAATCGAGGCATGATCGTAAAAGAACAAAGGCGTCCGTTTTGGCCTTCTGACGTTGTGAAGTGTCGGCAAGTTTCTCGCCGTCAAGAAGAAGTACGAAATGGTCCGCGCGGCGGAGACCGGCGAGGTTGCGACATTCTTCAACAGAGTCGCGGATTGCATCATGGTGCTCTCCGGACATATCAACGAACAAGATGTCAGTTGTTTGTCCATCGCTCACACCAGTGACTTTGAGATGAAGCAATAAATCTGTCGTGCCAGTCTTAGTTCGCTCGGTAGTTGCAATCGATCTCCGTGAACTGATACGTGCGTCGTGACATCGCTCATCAAACCCAAGGAGGGTCTCGGAGCCGGAAAATGCATAACCCGCAAAGGGCCCCTTCTGAAAACCGTGAAAGAGGCTCGCGATAAGCGTGGTCTTCCCGCTCTTCGGTAATCCCGCAAGAAGAATGAGGCGAGCGCGCGAAGCGGCGGTAATCGGATAACTATCCTCGAAACTAAGCGCCCGACCGTGCGATAGTCGAACTATCCCTTCTTCAACGACGCTATCGACGGCGTCATTGCCTTCTTCTATGGGCTTACTCTCTTCCATCGGTATCACCTCCAGTACGCAGCAGCAGCGTCTCTAAATAGACCTGGCGGCACAATAGGTCAGGTGCAATCTTGAGTTTTGCTTCCAGGTGTTGAGACTTCTTGAATAGCGGAAGCCATTCTGAATCCTTTGCAACAGAAACAGAATTAATTACAGCATTAAAGATCGGGCACATCGGCAGTTCGTCGTTCTTCGCAGCGTCCTTTGCCCACGAATCGCGAATGTCTCGCGATAAACCATTGATTGAAGTGGCAAGTTGAATGTCTTTTGAACTCTCAGATCCAAAACATTGCGCAAGCATTCGTTTGGCGAAGGCTCCCATCGCAAGCGGCCCCGGGATGACACGTGTCAAATCTGCAAGTTCACGGCCGATTAGAAGTATGGATGGGCCTAGCTTTAATTCACTGAATGGAATTGTCGCGATGCGGCTATGCATGCCGGTGAGCCACCACAACATGTCAGACTCTTCACGAAGCAACTCGTATGCGTCGGCAAGAATTCCAATGCTCGCCGCCTGAGCCTTCATAATTGTATTCTGAGTAGCGATAATCTTCCCGAATGGTTCAGTTGCGCTTGGCGCCGCGTTTTCATTAAACGCCTTCGAGACGGCCTCTACGAGTTCTTTATTAACCACACTACCTTTAAGCTGAGGTAGTGGTGCTGATCGAAGCGCGCGCGAGCGGTCCGCAAGATACTGTTCGGCAATATCTACCAAACGTGGAACGACCGAACTGGTTCTCAAGCCTTGTACGGTTGGAACAACTGTGACAAGCGCAGCTAGATTTGCGATGTCGGTATTCTTGTCACCGAGAGCCTCGTGTAAAACCGCTCCGGACAAGACGGCGAGTTCCTGCAAGTGGTTTAACGGCACGAAAGTGCTATCCGCTTCGCGCAGCGCATCAATAAGGACTGTCGGACCGCCCACGTCATTCGTAATAGAGTGGTAACATCGGCCGATTTGATTAATATCGTCCGAATCGAGAGCGCCAGCGGCCTTTTCTACGCCCTGCCAGCGGCGTTCGAGCGTTTCGGGGCTCGGTTGCAAATTGGCGATTTCATACCATTCTGCGAAATAGTCTTTCACGTTCCCTCCTTACTTAATGCCCGAAACGGATTGTCGCCAAAACGGCTATCTTTAGCTTCGACTTGCACTGCGTCCCACAAATCAGCCAGCTTTCCTTCGTCCGAGGCGCGCTTTAATACATTCTTGAATATGTCGTAATCGCGTAGTCCTGCATCCTCATTGCGAATTAGGCTAAGTTTTTGTGCGACACTTAATCTGGTTAGGTATGGAAGTTCGAACAGACGAAACGTCAATACCCGCAACGGGTTTGTCAGTCGTATTGGCTGTTGCATTGTGGTTTCCTCTGCACATGACGTCGGCTGCGTGGCTGATTCTCCAGAGGCGGTGGATTTTGGCGGCTCCCATGATTCTAGCTTAAGCGAGTACTCTTTGAATTCTGCACCCCCGCAGCTGTTGAAGTCAGCGGTAAAGCGCGGTTCAGTTTCGCTCCAAACTCTCGGATACACCTTCACGTCGAGCGTCCTTTGACTTCCATTCCCTGTCACTGAGACAGTTAGCCAATTATATCGGGGCCGCCATCCAGTCTCGACACGTTCAGGATGGACCGCACCGGCAACCAACCGCACCGAGTTTTCTACCGACCGAAGCACGTGCCGGTGCTTATGCCCATACAGTTGAATGTGTGCACGCACATCAAAATCGTCCTTAAGTGCATCGTCATCGCTCCACCAGTCCGGCGGATGATGACAAAGGACTAGATTTGTAACTCCGCCTTCAGATGTGCGTTTCGGCAGCTGATAACGGCCCAAAACGATCGATTCCACGTTCTGATCCATATGATTCGATACAATCGTCGAATTCAAACCGTAGATTCGCAACAACGAGCCATCGTTCAGCGGAAGATCAAATTCACTGAAGGGACGGTCAGCTGTCAGTTTGTAGCCGTATGGTTCAGCAAAGGCATTGAATTCCGCAATTGAGCTATAGAGTTGGGTCCGGCCAATTTCATCGCCGAAGTAACTTAAAAGTTTCGCGTCAACGCCCGCCGGTGCCGCTCCGCGGATAGCGTTTTGAAGATCGAAAAGCACCGCACTATTTCTTATGACTGACTGATCAACGTCGTGGTTGCCAGGTACACACCAGACATTGGCAAACGAAACGCCGACCGCCGAACTCAACTTACCAAGCCAGCCCCTCGCGACGACATATTCGTCTCGTTTTCCGCTATAAGCAATGTCGCCGCCAACCAGGATTGCAGTCGGTGGGCCTAGAGTTTCGACCAGTTTCTTGGCGTCGATCTCAAGCTCATTGCGAAGATCGCTGTCGATATCGAGAGCCGAGCCGCTGTGTTTGCGGAAATGGATGTCGGATAAATGGATCAAAACGGCCACGTGCTACCCCTGAAAAACGACGGAAGTTATGGCGTAATCATAACTTATGGCGCGAATCTGGGCTAGCTCTCCAAAAAACAAGAAACTAGGCGCGGGAGAATTCTTCAGACGGAACGCTTGTTCCTTAAATTGGTTAATTACGCGGCTTGGCATAGCGGGCTCGAAACCGCGCGGAAAATTGATTTATAAAGTTGGATCGTCGCTAAAACATCACCCAATGCTTCGTGAGCGCTTGCTGCGTGAAATGGCACGGCGAAGAAATGGCAAAGTGTTGCGAGCTTGAAATCTTTCGGTGACTGGCGGGTCTGTTCGCTAAAAAACCACATCGCCCGCTGCAGTGTGCAAAGCACTTGCCTGCGTGCTGGTAAATACACGCCGAATCGTTCGTACCAGGCTTGCAAGAAACTTCCATCGAAATCTGCGTTGTGTGCCACAAGCTGGGCGACGGCGTAGCTGCTCCCGGTTGCTCCCATCATCGGAATGGTCGCATGGCGCCGCAGGAATTCGGCAAACGTTCGGGCGATCTCCTCCGGTTCCCTCCCCTCTTTTGCCCAGATGCCTGGGTGATAGTGATTTTTTCGCAGGCTGTTTTTGTTGGCTCGCTGAACGTCAAAGCGCAGCTTCGCTTCGAATGCCTCAATCGGTTCAAGGGCTTCGTCGACTGCAATAGCAGCAATCTGAATAATCGGGTGCCGTTTGGGATCCAATCCCGCGCACTCCAGGTCAAAAAAAACCAACCGACGATTGCCAGCCTCCATGCCCGATGGTCTCACAGACGCGAATGCTACTCAAATCGGCTGAAACTTTTTTTGAGTAAGACTTGGCTCTGTGGCAAAATTACTGTGTGGAAATTGATTTTTTAACGGAGGAAGTATGGAGCCCACACAGGAAAGGATTGTTGATTCTAAGAATAAAACCAAGTTCTTGAAAAAACCAAAGGCCGTCGAGCCGACTCGCGTCTTCATGTCGGGCCAAATTGAAATCGCACTGTGGCTGAGTCAAACCGCCACGGGTATCACGTACCCGCAGTTCACATTGAGCCGATTGTTCACAAGCCAAAGCACCGGCAGAAAGTCGGCTTCCAGATATTACGACGACACCAATGAAGCGGAACTCTTGGAAGCCGTGCGTAAAGGCGCCGCCGCGACACGCGAGCTGCGTGAGCAACTGGCCAGCAATCGCAAGGCCGCGTGAACTGTATTTAGTGTTGAAGTCATTACAGGAGGAACATGACGGCGCCGCACACCGAAGGATCGAGAATTCCAGACCAACAACCACAGCCCGCGGAAAACGGAACGCCGCTCACGGCACAGCAACAGGCTGACCTCAGCGACGCAGATACTCAGGCCCGTTACCTTGCAGAATTCAACGAGCAAATGCGACGAATTTACTGTCCGGGATGCGGAGAAGGCTAGTTAATATGCCGAGAATTTCTCGACCGTCAGTGCAGAAATGGCGCAATCCTTGACATCCTGTATGCGGATGCTTTAATCAAGTTAGTTCGCCTTGGCGAACGATCTAGCCCGTGGAGTACCTGCCCCACTTCACGGGCTTTTTTCGTGCGCTCGCCGCACGACGTTAGATCGTCGGATTCACCTTGGCAAAATCAATTTCAACGGGCAAAATGCGCCGGTTCGAGATAGAGCTAGCAGGGATCTCCGTGGAAGTGGTCTGCCAAATCCAAGGACGAATTTGGCAGGCCTTTTTGTCCGCTCCGGTTCACGGCTCGTCAGGATTCACAACCGACAGGCCTTCCAGTCGAGCGACCTCGACAAGGTGTTTGTCGGCACAAACAAAGTGGTCGAGCCCAATCTTCTTGGCCAATTCAATGGCCGCTCCAAGCTGCATGGCATCCAGCGTTCGCAGCCGCCGAACCTTGGCGTGCTTTTCTAGCAGTTTTTCAGCCGCCTTCTGATGCGGCCGTAATAGATTCTTTACGATGATTCTTTTGTTTTGGGTTTCGGCAGCGAATCGTTGCTTGAGGACGGTATAATCCGCGTCGGTGATTTTCCCATCGCGAACCTTTTGGCTAAAGACCGACTGAATTTCGACGACCGACAGCGAGGAAATGAAAAATTCACTGCCCGCTTCCGCCAAGAGTGCCACAACTTTAGCGGTTCCGGTTTCCGCGTGGTACGCTTTGGCCAGCGCGCTGGAGTCGAGAAAATAGCGAGGCATTAGAATCGCTCGTCACGCTCGCGTGCAAAATCCTCTACGAGCGAACCTGGAATTGAGGCCAGTGCCTTCTGCACCTGCTCTAGCGTGACCGACGGATCAGCTTCCGTGGCGATATACGGAATATAGTCGTCTTCGGAATCTTCCGTTGCTACGGCACCGCGCACCACGGTCAAATCCACTCGCTCGTGCTCGCGCAAATCGAGAGGCTGCAAGGGGAGCAGTTTTCCGGCTTCAAAGATAGCGGGGACGTATTTCGTTTCCATAATGGCAATTATACCTCAGTTCGTGGCGTTCCGTCCATCACGAAGAACGGACCCGAATCCACCAGGACGAACATCGTGCTAAGATAATATCCAGACCCTTGTTCCTAGGCCGCTTCACGGTCGGACACTGCCGCTATCGGCTCAAAAACTTTGACTATGTCCCTACGATAGCGAAAGACATCCGGCGTCACTTTTTTGTAACCAGCGGTCTTGCGCTTCTGGTTAATGAGGAACAAGAGCTTCAAAAGTTGCTTGCGGACAGGGGCATACGGTTCATAACGAATTGACCGTAGTTCCGCAGAAAGCTTTTCGACCGACCAATTCCAGCGCTCGGCGAGAAAGTACGCTCGCAGTCCGCGATACTCTTCGCGGGCGATAAGTACCCGGACCCGGTAGCGTCCATCTGGCGTTGCAGTTTCATCTTCCGGGCGGCGCTTGAGGAAGTTGCCTCGCTTTACCCAGAGCGAATACCCACCGGCTTGGATCGGATGCTCGCGTACGTCGCGAATGTTCTTCGCTTCTTCAATTTTGAAGAGATGTTCGCCGTGCGTCGCCAGTAGAATCCAGTGTCGGTCGAATCGTAAGTAGTGAACGTTCGCAAGTCCCGAGAGTTTTCGCCGGGCTCTTTGGCTACGCGAGATTTCAACTCCGTATTTGCTCAAGAGTTTCTTGTCGATCTCGCGGGGATCCTTTCCTTCGCGCACATGACCCTGCACGTAGAAAAAATACCCATGCGTTAAAATGTTCGTCGCCAATTGCTGCACGAACCCCTTTTCACTTGTTGCCTCGTACCTGTACTGCATACGCTGCACCTCCTTTTGAAGAGCCGACGAACCATTTCGCAGACTTTTAAAAAGGGGGAAGCTACCAGCTTTCCCCCAGCGTAAATCCTTTGCTTGAAGCAGTGGCCTCACGCGCTTGCGAATCGTTCGCAAGACGCTCGGCAGCAAATCAAAAGCTCCAAGAAACCTCCACGAAAACAAAACCGTAGAAGCTTCAGAGAACCTCACAAATATGCGATGACTCCACCGCAACGGCGAGCGCGCTAGTTTCCTAGCGCGGCTCGCCGTAATTCCATTCGTGTCGCATCCTAAAAACCATGAGGTGAAAGCCACCTTCGTGCAAGTACACGTGTGGTGTTCACCTCAAACTCGCTGCCAAAGGACTGCTCCTCGCCAGAGGAACACTCGTTTGACCACTCTGCTTCCAACCAAGGAATGCCCCGGCATCGGTGGCAAAACCACCGTGCTCGGGACACCGATCTTCTGACTGGCAATAGGCCAGTCCCCGCTTTCGTCGGCTTAAGTGCCAGGGTACCAGCCTGACACAGCGCGAGACGTGAGTGCCTTCCCACGGCATCGCCAAGCACATCGCCATGCTCCAGCATGACAACGCGCCCACTATCTACTTGCGGGCCACTCCCAGACTGCTGCGTTTGAATTACCTGGTTGATACCAGGCGCCGATTACCAATCGGCAGCAACAGTCCTTCCTGCGTTAGCCATCCTCGTTACTTGCATGATCTCGTGGCTAGTCGGTGTGATCCGACGAGGCCAATCGCCCTATGTGGAGCCGCCAGGCTCCCATACTTTCCGCTGCTTAAAAAATTTTGCAGCGATTTCGGAGGGCCGAAACTAGAAGCGCCCTCTTAACAAATGAGCGTTGACCGTTCGCGTAACGCAGAGTCTATCGACTTGCGTCACCTTTTCCGGCGTCGACTTCATGCAAATTAACCGGTAAGCCCTTACGGGCCTTTTCATGTTGAGCTGTTTGCAATCGCTGACTTACAGCGAATTTCGGAGACATCACTCTCCGACACGGCAGATCGCTCTGCTCGTGACTCCCATGACCGGCAAACGTTAAACGGCCCAATTGCTTGGGACCGGATCCCGCTGGTGGATTTGAACTGCATAAGACTGGCAGTTCTCACCAACTTCGAGAGATGACGGCTTGGATGTCGAACTACAACTGACATCGCAAGGATTTCCGCATCGCCCTGATTCAACAACAACCAAGGTGAGAACCTTAACTATCGGATAGAATCGTGAGATTACTCGTCTGGGCAACAAAGCCAGCCGGATTACTTCACAAAGCCTCCGTCGAGCACGAGCAAGCATGTCTCCATGCACTCGGCTCTACCGGCAGAAAGCGTGACGGTTGGTAAAACTCCGTCCCCTTAGCGTGGTTGGTGGCCACGTTTACCGGGTGCTTTTCCCCAATCAGAATACCGTTTCAAAGCTCTACGAACATTGAAAGTCGAAGGGTATCCGACCCCTTCTGTAGTGAACTATATCGCAGGTGGCAGGCGGTATTCAAATATTTTGCTTAGCAACCGCAGGGGCTGTATCTTCTGGCATGGAGCACGAAATCATTCTTGTTTATTTGAAAACAAAGCGTCAGGCCAGAAACTTTGCTCGCGAATGGCCGTTTCGATTCATTTTCATAGCCATTGCCGCAATCATGCTGGCGGCGCTGCTGGAGAAATGACAACTCGATCCCGAGTTACGCTGCTTTCTCGCTCGCTGCTCGCTGATTTGCTGTCTGTTGAGTCGACGTTTCCTGTTGACGAAGATATTTGTCGATTAGCCCAAGCCTTAGCGATTCAAATGCAGGACCGCACGGACTCTGGAGATGACGATACCGCTGTTGTGCTAAGCGCGGGGCTGCCGCAACCGCCGCGGATTCCAATTCGGTGCGTTCCTCCGACGAGAGAGCAGCCAAGTGATCACGGAGCCGCGTGAACTCCAGATCTGGAACAATGCGGTCGACAGAATTGACTGGTTTTTGCAAATGCTCGATCTTTGCGGAGTGCTCTCTATCGCCGGTTTGTTTCCGAAATTGTTTCGCTACGGCATAATCCTCGCGAATCGCAGCCACCAAAAAACCCGGAGCGTTACGCGCCACGCGCTTGTCATTGCGCTTGACGAGCCAGTCAAACCAGGAAAGTTTTTCACGAATCACATCTTCCGCAACAGCAGTTGCCAATTCTTGTGCCATTGCCGAATGAATGCCGCGCTGCACCAGTTCGCTAACCATTGCGTTTGGTGTGCCAATTTGCGAAGAAGCAATCGCGGGCGCCGGTTTCTCGCAAATCTCAATAGACCAGGCACCCGGACCTTGCTTGCTAAATCGCGGCGATTCGATAACGCCGACCGTTTGCAATTCTTGGAGTGCCGGTCGTAGTCTGGCTTTGAGCTGACCCGTATCATAGTTACGACTAAGGCCAATTTTCTCAAATGCAAACGATTTGAGATCGAATGACCAGACGGGCCGATGGTAAAATCGTTTTTTTAGAAACCGATAAGCGCGTTTCGCAGCCGGGCGTTTTAGCGATCGGTAGATCGTGAAGTCCAGACGATTTAAGTATCCACTCTGGAAACTCTGAAAAAAGGCTTGGTTCCATACGAAGTGCGTACCCTCATCGTCGTCGGCAATTTTTCTCCGTCCATCGCGAACCCTAAAATAGTCGATCACGCCGAGCGCTTCGCGATCGCTGAAAACACGCCGCGTGTTGTCCCACCAACCACTCGTGTAATACAAGGAAACGCCCTTCCAGCGGCAAAGCGATTCTTCTAACCGCTCATAGGCCCAACTGCGGTTTTTCCAGCCAAGTAATTTAATGAGCTGGTGCTTGGTGAAATGAACCTTTGGTGACGTGAAATTGTTTTGTTGTGCGGTGCATTGGATTAGACCGAACAGGACTTCGTCGTCGATGGCCGTTGGCAAGCCAAATTTATCACTGCCAGTGACAGTGACTTTGCGGTGGATCAGCTGCCCGGTCCGCCAATCCTTGATTGAATCTTCGAATTCGATTGTTTTAACGCCCGTCGGAGCAGTGTCTGCCAGCAGCGCTACCGGAAATTCGCCGAGATTGTTTTCGTCCCAAGCTTCAACGAATTCCCCTGCCTTGCTGGCTAAGTCCAACTGTCTTTTCATTCCCCCATTCCAAAAATTACAGCAGCCGCTTGTTGTTGTTCTTCATTTACATATTGAACATAAATTACGGATCCGATTCGCAAATCATTTCGCGGGTTTATCCCGAAAAATCTCGCCTGAGTGGCGTGTAAAGTGGCAAATTGCTCGCCTGACTGTTCAATTCTCTCGCCCGAGCGTCGTATCGTTTCTGTCCTCAATGGCGTATGCTCCTTTGAAATCTCGCCTGAATGTCGTAACCGCGTCAGCCGCAAATCCTCGCCTGAATGACGTATGCCAAAATGATTGCGAACTTTAAGGCAGTTAAACCCTGACAATCGGACGCTAGCCCGAAGCAGCACACCTGGCAACAGGTTTTCTCTTCTCCTGCGCAACGTTTGGAATATTGATCCCCGACCGCGATCAAACTTTGCGATTTGCATGCGAACCCGACCGCTAATTGCGGAAAGTTAGCAAAATCGCGAGCCGTTTATTTGGCCTATAAGAGGCCGTCGATGTTGGGTGCATCCTTGGGTGGCCATTTCCACGATCTTCTCTCTAATGCAAACGTCGCTCGAATAACGGCAAGTTGCCACCGAGTACCACGTGCTTAATGCTTGATCTTCCGTTAAAACGCCGCTTGCTTGGCTTTCAGAGCTTGCAAGCCTTGCAGCGCTTTCAGTAGTTGTTAGCAAAGCAACCGTTCCAAGAAAATAACCCATTGCCAGGTTTTCAATGCTTGATGTAGTTTCGGATTGTGATCATCACAGTTACGAACACAAAGGGCGGAACCGGCAAGTCGAATCTGTCTTCGCACCTGGCAATCTGGCTCTATGAAAGGGGAATCAAAGTCGCCTTACTCGATGCCGACCACGACCAGGGCACATCGAGCACCTGGCTCAAACTGGCCGAACCAGCGATTCCGGTAGCGGTTGCCGGTACTCCTCAAGAGATTAAGACGAAACTGAAGGAACTCTCCCAAACTAATCAGGTGGTTGTTGCCGACACGCCGGGTAGCGCCAGCAACGCGGCTTTCACTGCCACTTTGCTTGCCGACATCGCGATCGTGCCGCTTCAGCCATCAGATTCAGATGTATGGGCGATCGACAAAGCACTTCAGGCAATCAACGTCGCTCGCGAAGCGACGGATGGCAAACGACCGGAGACTTTTATTGTGCTGACATCCACAGCAGTTCGCGATGTACAGGCTCGGAATTTGCGCGCGCAACTTGAGGCGAATCTGCCATATCGAATTGCACGTTCCGAGATTCGCCGGCTATTTGCGTTTCGGGCCGCAAGCGGGAAATCCGTCACTCGCATGAAGGGTGCTGATGCCCGCAAGGCACAAGCTGATTTGAACGCGCTATTTTGCGAAGTGCTTGGCGGAAAACTACCGGGCATCGAAGTAACCGACAATTCAAACGATAGGATAAGGAGGGTGGTCAATGACTGAACGAGCCGATTTTAAGGATTCTCTGCGGCAACTTGCCAAGGAGGTATTGCCGGACATAGTGAAGCCTGCGGCACCGATTGCAACAGTTCAACAAGATAGCGCGCCTGCCGCGAAGTCCGTTGATGCTCCTAAATCGAATCCGCGTTCCAAGCCGACCGGACGTGAGCCTAAAAATTCCCGCCAACAAATATCGTCGGAACCAAATGTCATCACGGTGACAACGCGTTTTCCCAAGGAAATTGACACGCTGATCACGAAAGCATCGTTCGCACAACGGATGAACGAGTTAGAACCGGGCACCAAGCAGGATATTCTCGTCGAGGCTGCTCGCGATTGGCTTCGCCGCAATGGCTACCTTGGCAAAGAAAAATCAGATGCACAGAAGGTATCCGACGAGGTCGAGTCACTTATGGTCTGAGGAACGTTTGATATCGCGTTCCTTCCAAAAGGCTAATTCTTTGTTCAGCCGTGCGGTTGAGGCTTCATCATAGGCATGCGAGATAGGCGAACCGCCATAGTGGCGTGGATCGAGACTAATTGCACCGCTTGCACTTCCCGTACCATCCCGATTGACCGGCAACACATAAAAGCAATCGTTGTCTTTCTGAATCAAGTAAACTCTGTTCCCTCGTGCTGATTTGTCGATGTCGCGATGCCCTTGAGCTAACAGCGATGCCTCGTCCATGAGGCTTGGTTCCGTGCCATCCATGAAGGGTTCAATGATAACGCCGTGTTCCACTTTATCTTTATCAACGACGCGCATTTCATACAGTTCCGGGCGTACTCCATAACCGATGTGCATTTCTTTGAGTAATTCGTTGGACACGATCAAGTCGTTCTTGTGCTCGTCCCAAAATAATTCTCGTGCATTGGGCCGATCAGTCGGCTTGTCCTGGAACGGAAAAAGCGCCTCTTTTCCAGATGAGCGAACTTCGTAGGCCAGCCGAGCGAGCACATGCTCCAAGTCGGGTTCTGGATCTGCATTTGCTGAGAGCGGTAACGCGACGAAACATAGCACACCGAAAAAGAGTTTCCATCGCGTCCGGATTTTCATACGTTCTCTCCTAGAAAAAGAATCCTGAATGGGAGCAGAAGTAGCGAGCTAAGTCACTTAAGCGACCTGTTTCTTTGCAATGGTGTATCTTGACACATTACATCCCAAAACATTGTTAATACGGATATGCGACGATATAGACTGACGTTGCATAAGAACACGGAGACCACAATACCGGCGAAAAGGACGAGTCCTTTTGGCAGTTTGCAGTAGTAATAAAATTGCAGAAAACACGAGGCCGGTGGCATGCGGTAACTGAACCTCATGAACAAACGGCGATTCCAGCACAGTCCCCGCTGCGATTGGCATAGTGCCAAGCGAGCTTCTTGAATCGCGGCGTCGACCCGCTCAACTTGGCGAACCAAACAGAGCTCTTGCAGCTGTCGAGCTTCGTCGTCGGTTAACTCCCGCAGTTGGTGCTCTTGCTTGGTTCACCAAAGATCGCGGGTGAACGCTGTCACGCTAAATATGATCGAATTGGCCAATCTCGATCACCTTTGTTTGGTGCTGGTTGAGACAGGGAAGCGCCTTTAATGCCGCGATGTTTGGATCCCGTTTCAAAATGAGCAACGATTGTGGGACTGCCTGACACACGTCAGAACGCGTTCGCGCAATTCTAATTGCGCAGCGACTGGCGCCGAACGCTTGCATGACATTATATAAGTCATACGTAGAGAAGCCTAAAGATTGTGACAGGTACAGCATTGGCTCCGGCTCGTGGCTTTCGGCGGCTGCACGCACCTCACGGATAATTGAAGTAATCTCATGATATCCCGTTTCTTGGAATACTAGGACGTGCGCACGATAAATGTTGATGACAACGATTGCAGCGATTAGCCAGCTGCCACATATAGTGGGCCAGGTTTCTACAATGCGAAGGGGAATTGCCATCAAACGGTCGAGGGCGATCGAAGCAAACGCCACACCAAACGGAACAAAGAACATACCGCGGGTCGAGGGAGTACACGAGTACGGATTAATGAGGCCTAATACGATGCAGGTCAAACTCCATGTCGCGAGGATAAATATGCAACTAAATGACCGAAAGTGCACAAGGGCATAGCCTGCGCCAACCACAGCAAGCACTTGGCTGATCGAATCAAGGTACGGCCCAGTAACAAAGTGATTGCGACCGTAATCGAAGTCGACAAAAAAGAGCACGAAATTCCTCCCGATGTTGATCGCAATTTGCGCGTTGTCGTCAAACTCACGGTGGATAATGGTTTTGCTAAGTCCACCGGCCCAATGCGCCGCGGGAGTTGTCAGCAAACCGATTAGCACTATGGCGAGATAGCATGCACCAAGAACCACGTAATGTGTTCGATCTCCCTTCACCTGCCGCCGCCGAATGAACGCAATCGGGGGCAAAAAGATGACCGGAAACACCGGCCCGACGTAGAGGTAGAATGAAATTCCAAGAACGACTCCGAGGGTGCCGAAACTAAGGGCTCGTCCATCCATTGCTGATTTGGCGGCATAATGGAAGGCAAACAAAAAGCATAAGAAACACGACGGGTGTGTGTATCCGATCTTAAAGAAATTCATTAGGAAATATGATGACCCGAGCAACGCCGCGCCAATAAGTCCAGTTCGAGCATTGAATATGCGGGCAAGCGTAGCGTTCCAGATTAGCACGGCAGGAACGATCAAAATCACGTTTGCCAGTCGCCAAGCGATTACATTTGCGCCAATTAACCAAATCCAAATTGCCTGCCAATAGCTTCCAAGCGTGCGCTCGATCCCGTAAACGTCGTCAAGGTTGAACGGATTCACAAGCAAGTTTGCGCGTGCGATTTGCTTTGCATAATCGAAATACGCAAACTCATCGCCCACAAAGCCGTATTGCCAGTCAGAAATGCCTGCGACAAAGATACAAAACGCACCGCAGGCAAGGACTATTAACGAAGTGCGCTGAATTGTGAATTCCAATGGCGTCGTCATTCAGAAGCAATAACGTCTCACGAGCGCAGCGGCATGGTCAAGAGTGCTTCTCGCCTCACTCGACGGACTATTGGACGAGTTATGAAGCAGATTCCTCCGTGAAATCCGGTTGCTGAAATCATTTTGTTACAAATGAAATGAGGTCGGTGGCGTGCGGATACCAACCTCATTGGGAACGTTCGTCTAAAACAGGCCAAGCTGCGATTGGGATGAAATAAGACGAGCCTCTTGAATCG
Source organism: Pirellulales bacterium (assembly GCA_035656635.1). Lineage (NCBI taxonomy): Bacteria > Pseudomonadati > Planctomycetota > Planctomycetia > Pirellulales > Pirellulales bacterium. The sequence goes on along the minus strand of DASRSD010000028.1, from coordinate 11,865 downwards.
CGGCGTCGGCCCGCTCTGCCTGACAAGCCAAACAAAACTCTTGGAGCTTCCGGGCTTCGTCGTAGGTCAATTCACGTAGCAGGAACTCGCGTTCGGTTTGCCATGCCAAGAGGAATGGCGTCCCCTCGCCTGCTTCGCAGCAGCAACTATCGCCGACGACGTGGGCCGGCCGAACATCGAGGACGCTCGTCCACAGATCGGCATCGAGTGAAAAGACTCGCCCTTCGGGAATAATATAATCATCCTCGGAGGCGAATTCATCGAGCCACACGCCACGCGGCGCCTGATAGAGCAACTTCTCGAAGGCCTGAAGCCGCCCGGCTGCGGTCAGGAGCAACTCAATCGAAATCTCCTGGTCAGCCGCCGGAAGAACGGACTTCCCTACTCCGCTGTTCAAATTAGCTCCAGCGGCCGCCGGATGATCATCGCGTGGATTGCGTGACTGCCACTCCACTTCGCAGCGCAAATCATCGACGGCCGAAACAAGCACCTTGATGTGATCGATCAGCGAACCGATCGCCAGCAAGACATCGTCATGCGTGGCAGGCGGATGATGCACGGTCATGGGCTACCTCCTTTTCATCATTTAGGGATTCAAGATTGGTTAAAATCCATGTGGCGGTGCTTTGGATTCGGTCCAGCGATTCCAGCAGCACCTCTTTGTTGCCAGCGTAAAGCTGGATGTAGTCGCTGGAGCGGGTCGAAGACTCCAAGCCCAAAGCGCGGTCGACGACAAACGCCACGGCTTCGGCTTCTGTTTCCAGAACCGTTTTCGGAGCTTCCTTACGTCGAGCCTTGTCATGCAATCGCTCATGGGCGAGTTCATGCACAAGCACCGTAAACGTCTCGGCTGGGGTTAGAGCCGGACGGATCCGAATTTTCCCGACCGACGAACAACCCAGCGCTCCGCCGGGAATGTCTTCGAAGGTTAGTTCGATGCCCGTTTGGGCAATGAGCCGTTCGAGACGTTCCAATTGCTCACCCGGTTCGCCCACGATGGCGGCGAATTCGGGTAATTCTTTGCCTTCGGTCTGCGACACGTCGAACACGTACACAACTTTGAATCCTCGCAGACGGTGACGCTGGAGTTTTCTTGGTCGGCGGCTGCTACGGCTGGCTCCGAAGCGGCTTGCTTGTAAACCAGCGGCGCCAAGATGGCGATGCCATGCTCACCCTTCTTGACCACGCGGCCTAGTTGCCTCCACCGATGGAATCCGGCCACGTGCGTGGCGTCGGGTCGCTGAATGGCAATCAGGATGGTGTTGCCAAAACTGTAATGGTGGAAGCGCGCGAGCGTTTCCAAATACTTGATGAGCGTCTCACTGCGACCCTGCTCCAAGGCATGGATAAGTTCTTGCAAAGCTTCCTCCGATCGTTGCTGGGCTTCTTCGCGATTCATGGACTAGATCCTCCAAATGAGTGACGAGACTTTTCGTTCATGGACCCCGACGGGACGAACGAAAACTCTGGGATGAAATGGGAATCACTCCGGCCAAGAAGCGCCGGGTGAAGACGAAGAGAGCAACCGTGGTGACCAGCCGATGGGCTAGCACGCGTGGTTGCGATACGAGCGATTGCTGCCGAGCAGCAACCTAGACTGGATCGCTTTCAGAAAGCGACGTGGAACAATCTCGAAACTCCTTTCATGCGAGTTAAAACAGGAAAATAAACCTTCACAAAATGCACGCCACCGGTCTCGCTCATGCGCAAGATGCGAGCAAGCGAGACGGTGACTTGATTTGGTCTACCCGTAACCAGCAAGGAAAAGAGCAAATGCTCGCGGTCTGCGAAGCAACAGCCCAGAGTAGCACGCCGGGATTTCTTAAGAAAAAGTTATTAACGTCACAGCAGCTAGGTGATTTGGTTTAGCCATCCGATTCGCATCACTTCCGTGGGGTAGCGACCAGAGGCGCCGCAGCCCTCGGGCCGACAAAGTCTGCCTGGCTCCGCCAGTTCCGAAAGTCTCTCGTCGGCACGGGCGGAGGTATGGGGCAGCGCCGCCGGGAGCGCGGGTCCCGACGGAAGTGTTTTGATTAGCCAGTCCGATTAGATCGCCTGACTGAAAGTCAGCATGAGAATCGAAAAGAGAGGTCCGATGGTGCAATGATCAGATAGAACCTCTCTCTGCCTGACGAATTCAACAGGCTCCTTCAGAAGTGGTCTCCTGCCCCGCCTTCTTCGTGACCTGCTGCGTCGTCATTGCCAGTCTGGCTGTTGGCAAAAATCCAACTATGGGCCAGATCCAGCACCTTGGCTGCCAGCAGCAAATCATCGCGACCAAAACTGTCGCTGCTCTGCCACTTGCCTTCGGTATCGACGTAAATTCGGCGCAGCGTCACATTGTGCCGCACGCCCTTCTCCGTTTCATTTTCCCAGATCACGCCCTTTACTCGTCCAACGCGGACTTCATGCACAGGCTTCTTGGCCTGAGACTTCCGACTTCTTGTAGCGGTAGTCATAACGTTCAGTCCTTTCGATAACAGAGAAACACGAATTGCGCCCGCGAACATCGCAGGCACACTAACGAACCTACTGACGAGCCGACTCGCGAGCATCTTCTTCCTGTTTGCAATCGGGACACAGTCCCAAGAAATTCGCCATCGGCAGATCCGGCGCATAGATAATGTGCGTCCAGCCTTCGGCAATCGCTTGCTCGTGGCTGAGAACATTACTACCGGCATCACACTCTTCACACACCAAGGAAAACACCGCATCGGATGGAATTTCAGCGCACATGGCTGATGTCTCCTAATACGATTCGCGAGCGAGATCGCTAGCGAAAACAAACTGCACCATCGGCCTCTCGGTGCGAAATCGGTGCAATTCCTGATTCCCCAGCGAGAGCCGCGGCTAACTTCTACCGACTACGGCTGTGAAAGAACGCGCTCGAAGAGTGTTATGGAGCGTGGCAGCAAAGTGTGACAAAAAACGCTCGACGAGCTGGATTTCCCCTGAATCTCAGGCTGCGGAGCGATTTATACCGGTTGGCGACGGCCTGACTTGGCAAAATTAATTCGGCGGAGATAATGCTGCTTTTTCACCACTTTAATCAGGGGCTTCCTGTCATGTCAGCATCTTCTTTCCGGCGAAAGCAACAGGCCGTACTGGTGTATCTACTGATGGTTCTTTCGACAGTGTTCGTGGCATACGAATTGACGCTGCATGGTTGGGCGCGGCTGATATTAGTGGTCGCATTCTTATTTGGCGGTTTGGCCTTTAGCTTTAAGGAGCGATTTGCGGATTCAGAAAGCAACCGGCACGAGAAACAGATTTCTTATTCCGTCGACATGGAAAAGACGCGGAACTGGCCCGCCTGGTTGCGCGATCCTTTCCTGTTTCTCTGTCGCCCGCGACCGAATCGGATGTGGATTGGAATTATGGTATTGGGTGCAACCGGCCTCTTTGTCGGATCGACCTTAGCCATTGCCAAACTCGATCAAGATAAAAATCGATCGGATCCGGTCGCCACCGAATCGTCGAACCCCGCTCCCGGAGATAAGTAGCTCTTGCTCTAGTTACTTTCGTTCGCGAAACGATTTCCGCCGCCGTAGCGCGACGGCGATATCGCGAAGCAATTGGATCATCGCCGGGATAAAAAACAGCGGCATGATCAGAAAAATTGGCTTTACTACCGTCTCGCTGTCTTTGAAGTCGTGCGTGAGCGCGAAAATCGGAAGTACTATCACCATCACAAATAGAAACGCGGGAAGCATGAGTTCCCCGAGCCGTTCCATCAACCATTGCAGCGGTCCAATCACGGCACCGCTCATGGCCATCTCCTGCCGGAGCGAATGTAAAAAAGGACGCGCATCATCGCTCTCCGGGATCCGCCTGACCCATTGTTCTCCGTCATAGCGAAAATAATAGAACTGTCCGTCCGCCGACCGAATGGTCAGCGTAGCGCCAAATGCGTTGTCACGAGTCGCCGTGTTGCCCGCGAATGAATAATCAATTCGTCGTCCGTCTGCAAAAGCTTTGTCGCCTAAACGAACCGTGCCACCTTCGGCGAATTCAACTTGATCGCCAAAATGATTCGATTGAAGTGGGAACGGAACCCAACTCTGCTGTTTTTGATTGGATGTCTGCGTCATATAGCTTCCGTTGCGTATGCCTTGGGACGGAGCCCGCGTCGCCATTTACCGCGTCAGTAAGAACCACACCAAGCCGGTCAGGACAATTATTGCAAACGAAATCAGCGTCACAATTTCAGAGCGTCTCCAACGTGGCCAGTTTTCGCCATCTTCTGCGACCGGACGCTGACTAGGATTGATCGCTTGGACGGAAAAATCCGATGACACTTCCTCCGAATGCAAAATCCGAACTCTGGTCGTCGTAACCACCACCTCCATTGCTTCGACGGACCGATAAACCCATCTGCCATTGCGGAAGCGGACCTTTAATAGTTGTCCGGCGTCGGGAACGTCTGCCTCTTCACCGTCCGCCAACTGATATCGTTCGCCGTCGACATTTAGGGCGCCATGTGCCAGCAACGATACCCGGTCGCTGAGGTCATAAGCCGGACCCGCTTCATTCCAGGAATTGCCGTTGAGATCAGGCATCGTGACGCATGAGAATAGTGTTCAAAGAACCGGAGATTCTCTCAAATTAAGCAATTTTTAATCGGCTAGATAGACCTTTTGGCGCAGGCCGCTAAAATGAATGGGTTCGGGCAGATGTAAAGGGTTTTCTTCGGTTTTAAGGCTGCTGGAATACCATGGTTCCATTGCAGCTTATCACGCTAAAAATCGGCACGAGTCATGGACGTGCTTGCTTTTTTGCTGGTGTCCTCCTCGGTGCAAATCAAAGCAGACCAACGTCTGTTTTGCTTTGTTAACTAACAATAGGAGGCATTATGTTGAAAAGTAAAAAAACGGATACTTACGATCGTAATGGAAGGCTAGTTCGGTCAGTTGTGACCTTCGACGCCGTTCCATGGGTCCGAATCTGGCTAACCACGATTGCAATAACGGCCTGGTTATTCTTTAACTTTGGCTGGTATTTCAAACGATAGCCAAGTATTCGTTAAGGTCGCACTTTTGTGCGACCTTTTTTATTTGCCTTTGGTGCGTGCCCACCAGATCGCAAACAGAATTGGCGAACACGCTAACAGCAACACCAGTCCAAATAGCCGGGGTTCGTGCCAGTAGCCGGCAAGAAAGCCCATTAAGGCAGCGGGCAGGTGCCATTTGATGAATGTGAGTAGAGCGGCAGGACCACGCAGCGGGCCTAAGATTTGCTCAATGCGACTGATGTAATCGAGGAATTGCTGATCAGGCTGCGGAAACTCTTGGCCACTAATCCTGGCAGTCAATCGAAAGAACCAAAAGTCATCCAGCTTGTTTAAGGGCCACAATTTATTGAGCATGTGGCGACTATAGCACGATCCCATCCGGCAATGTCCACGATTTTCTTGGCGCAGCCAGCGAGAATAGGTAAACTATTTGAATCAGTCGATTTTTTACTCGGCCGTCGTCACCGACTCCAAAAACTGACGACAATTAGACTCGAAAAAATCGTAGGCATTGCAACAGGTCAAGCGCTTTGCCGGATTGCACGATTGATATCAGGCGACCTACTTAAAACACCTGATTTCGAGTTGAGACATCAGACCTTTCGAGGTCTTTTGTCTTTTCTGGACCATGCTTAGGCCACTGCTTCGGCTTGTTGCTTTTCAGCGAGTAGCTGGTCAAGCTGCTTCTTTCGGTCCGGCGGCGTAAATCGTTCGGGTTTTACGGTCGTTTGCTTTGGTCGAACAGCGGGGGCGGCGTTTTGCGTCGGCGGAGTAGCGGCCTGTCGTTTCTCAGCGGGCGGCAAGCGAGTGTACGAATCCTTCAAGTAATGCTCTTCTTTGGTCGCATATTTGGCGATGACGCGCTGCGGTTCCTTGTGCCCCTTGCCGTCGTCGATGATCAGGAAGGTGTGTCCTTTAGTGGCACTGACGTTAAGGATGCGGTTCTTGGTTAGTTTTGGCAGCAGAACTTCACGCTTTGAAACCGAGGTATCGACTCCTAATGTTTGCGTGCTAAGCAGAAACTTCATCTCCTTTGACAAGGTTTGCAGATCTTCAATGTCGCGCTTCGATGTGACCGTGAAATACTGCTTGACGTGACAGTTGTCGAATACCACCTGCGCGAGCGACGTGTCGCGATTTTCGAGTTGATCCGTCGTTTGATTGGCGAGAATGAGCGTGATGCCGAATTTTCCCGCCTGGGCCAATAGTGAGGCAAAAGACCGCCCCGCCAATTCATGGAATTCATCGACAAAAATCCAGATATGTTGTCGTGGCGGTGTGGAGTCCGGGTCAGCCCGTCGTTTCTCGATGGCGGCGTTGATCACGCTGTACAGACCCAGACCAGCAATTTGACGAGCGGTGGTCGATTCATTCAGAGTGGGAGTAAAGAAATAAATCACCTCGCCTTGCTCGTTGTCCAAGGCTTTAGCCATATCGATCATCCGTCCACCCGCTTTGTCCTCCGCCGTGGGTTGCAGTTGTGGATACTCCAACAGGAAATTGAATGTCATGCGGATTTGGTCGGCATCGCGAAACTCCCGCTGCTTGCGGCGGCGAAGTGAGTCAAGGTAATCGGAGATCTCCCGCAGTGTCGGTGGGTGCCCCTTCTCTCTGTCGAACGCACGCACCACGTCGAGCAACGCTGCCAGATTCTGCTGCGTAAAATATTGACCGCCGTAAACTAAGCCATTGTCTAAATTGAATGCTTCAATAAACAGATTGGCCAACCGGATTACACTGCGCGATCCTCCGCCGCGTGGATCGACGGCTTGAAATGGGTCAAAAAAATGCCAAGCGTCATCCCGCACGAGTGATAAGAATTTGAACGAATCTTTGCGGCCTTCGGCTGCCGCCGTGCGCTTCATCGACCCAAAGAGTGCCTGGTCGCCTCCGAGATCAAAAATAAAGACGGGGTCGCGAATCATGCGCGGCTTGTCGCTGGTGTCCGATGGGTCAGGGTATGGAGCCATTAGTTGCTTGGCCAGCGGAATGATGGCCATCGATGTTTTTCCCGATCGTGTTCGTCCGCGAATGTGCATATGCCCTTTGCCAAAATCCTCGCGGCTCATGCGCACCGGTTCTTTGCGTTTACCCTTCAAGAGGCGGGTGCCAAGGTCGATTAACGATGCCGGATGAACCGGTTTAGAGTTGGAAGATGAAGTCATCGGTTATCATTGAACCATCGGTTAAGGGCCATTCTCAAAGTCTTAGGGCTCGGTCCCAATTCGACGACGCAGTGACCACGCGCAATGATTGGATCCCGACCTTCAATTTGAGCATGGATTCGCCGGTTAAGATCCGCGCATTTCTCTTCTGTTTGTCCGAGGATTGCCATCCCGTAATCGCGAGCTTTGATCCAGTCGTGAATCGGACGGTTGCGCATGAAAATTTCGTCCAGAATAGACGCTACTTGCTGAATGGCGGTGGCCGCGTCGGCTTGTTCGGGGAATATGATTCGATAAATTCGCGGCCCGTCCCCGTCGGGCGCAATGCAATGTGGAATGTTATCGTGAGGCTTTTCTGGGCCGAACAGCTCCCGCAGGTCTTCGGGTTCGAGCCGATAGCGACGTTTTGACGCCATGCAACAGAACCAGAGCACAGCTAAATGTGTTGATAGCGACTGTGCATCGCGAGGCGTTCCACGGCCCCGCCGGACACCTGCTTGTTTGGCTCCTTGGATAGTGGGTGTCCAGAACTCAACTTTGTTGGGGAATTGTTGCAGCCGCAGCAGCTTGTCCTTAACCAGACTATCGAGCATGTTTCTGACCGGGTCGCCACCCTTGAGCTTTGGCGAGTCATTGAAGAACAGGTGCCGGACGACCGCCTCCAGTGTGAGTCGATAGAGGCCTACGTGCCTTAAGATGGCATCTTTGAGGGCTTGTTCGTCTGGCATCAATCACCAAATCTGATAGCGAAGGTGACGCAATGCGTCGTGAAATTCAATCAGTTTCATCTTGGGGTACTTACCGCCAAATTCGACGACGAGATCGAGATCTCGGTTGCGAGGATGGCGAATAATGGCATCGGGTAACCTTTCATTGCGCCCGCCCCCTTCGGCATACAACTGATGTTCGCTCACCCACCGCTTGGCCGTTCGTGGTTCCTGGCGAAGGAACCTCAAGTAAACCTGGGCAAGATGAACATCATGTGTCGTTTCGGAAGTGCGGGGTTGCCGACCACCGATATAGCCTCCCAACAGTCGATTCGCATCACGAGTAGCATGGAAAATAGACTTGGTGACCAGCGGCGATGGCCAGCGTTCTTTGAGTCGATAAGAGAGTGCCCCGAAATTAGGCTCCTCGTTTCCAGGCATCCAGTTCAACACTGGCGCGTCAAGATGGATCATCGGATGAAGCATGACGGCATGCTCGTTGAGAAGGCCAAAATCTTGAAGCTGTCTAAGCCGCTTAACAGCGGCGCGTGTTGGTTGAGACAGGTCGGCAAACCAAGTTTCCGCAACCTGCTGGGCGGTCAAAACCCTGACCTTCCGGGTTAGTGTCCAAAGGATCTGCCGGTCGAGTGCGGTCAGGTTCATAATCCCGAGTCGGTTCGAACTTTCGGGTCGTACTTCCCCCCGTCTTGGAACAGTGAATAAGTGCGACATGGAATTGCGGAAATCTAGTAATGGTAAGAATTTACTAAGAGGTCAGCCTAATTTGAAGCGGTAGCGAGTTTGTAGCGGCGAGTTATTGAAATGAAATCGAAAAAACCCCGATTCATTGGCGGTCAATCAGGAGAAAGCGAACGCGAGTGAAACGGTGATTGGTGGCAGGAGGCCCTGGCTGCTGGCCTCTCCGATTGATGGCACAAAAGGCAAAGAACGCCAACAGACGGAAGAGCCTGTCGGCGTCAGATTGGGTACGCTGTCTTATGCTGCCTTGGCGATTGACGCAACAATTGGGAGTTCCGCATCGTTGGGTGGGCGCCGCTTAAAAACTAGGCAGACATCGTGCAGTCGCGGGATGAAAGCAAAGTCATAGACTTTACCCGACGAGGTAGCACCGTGCTGAAAGCGAATGATTTCCGGGGCATCTAGCCAGAGTCCCTCCGCGACCGCACAGTTGAAGGTACGGAACGGCAGACCCAAATAACGACCTTGGTGCCGCCAGTCTCCCATGAGAATTGTCAGCCGTCCGCTGGGAGTTAGGCAGTGCAAGCAATTGCGAATGACTTGTCGTAATCGCTGAAGGAATTCTGACACCGTTGGGGCGCGCGAAAGGCACCGAGGGTCGTCGCTGTAGCTCACCATTCGCCAATACGGTGGGTGCATCCAAACAAAATCAAACGGGCCGAATGTCTGAAAGTTGGCCGGGTCAGTAGCGTCTAAACCAGCCTTAAGGTCAAAGCTCTGACAGCTAATTCCCAACTCCGCACAGACATCACGGCAGGTGCCACTACCCGCCATTGGGTCCAAAACTGCCTTTGGTTGGTAATATCGCAACAAGTCTCGAATCAACAGGCCGGAACAATTTCCGCGATAGCTGGCATCACCGTAATTCCCTCGGCCAGCCTTGGTATGCAAGCTGGTCAGTTCCGGCACAGGGCTGCGGTTCTTAGGAATATCCGGTAATCGGCAAGTGGGTTGCGCCAAGCAATTTTCAGTATCGGCATGGCACGATTGCACGTTCTGATTGCCATTGCGTTTTTGATTGCGGGGGTCGTGATTCGTTTTCATTATTTCCTCCATGATTAAAACCGGCCCGATGGGATTATCAGGCCGGGTTGGTTGTCAAGATTCCTCTGGTAGCAGAATGGTCGTCACTTGCGTTTCACGTTTTGTCTGGATGATGAACCGACTCCCATTCTTGTCTTGGAATTCGGTCTCGATGCGTCCGCCCCAGGTGAGAGCGGCCTGATTGCCTTCGAGTGCCTCAGGGTCACACTCATCCCAATCGCCAAGTGCGTGCCGAAACAGCGCTCGCATCACGTCGGCATGAATCAGCCGATTCCAGGCTTTGCTCGTGGCAAAGATGTCTCCCATCAAAAACGTTCCTGAAATTATGTCGAGGGGCCATTGCCGTTTGCCGATGTCCAACGGGTCATGAATAATTTCGATAAATCTTGGGAATTGCGATTTCATAGTTGTCTCCATCAATAAAGTTGGCTGGCCGGAATAACCGGCCAGCCGTTGGTTTCTAATACTCGTCCGGTAAAAGCACGCTTGTCGCTTCGCGGTCAGCCTCAGTGATAATCCAGAACTTTACCCCGGTACTGCTGTGATAGGCCGAGAAAATGCGCGAGCCTTCGACCACGGCCCGGTCATTTAATGCCCAGTCGGCGGGGCAACAATCGCCCCAATCTTTGCCGTGATGCCGGGCGAGTGCCTCAGCGATTTCGCGACTGCCAATGGCGTCCCGCGCTCCGCGTGACGTTAGCAGCCTTCCCAACGGGAAGGCTGGTCGCTTGTAGCTTGTGATTTCTGTTTTCGTTTCTTCAGTCATGTTTCATTCCTCCAAAAAAGTGGTGTTCCCAGCGGTTGCTGCGTCCCCGAGGGGAGCACCTTCCGGTGTGGGTAGGCCACGGTTTGTTTTTCACTTCCCGTTGAAAACAACCGGGGCCTACCCCGCCGGAAGAAAAAATGAACTCGACTCCGGCGGAGCCGGAGACCTGCGGGTCGAAAGAAGGCATCGCGCTCCGACAATCACCAGCGGCACATAGCAATGGGCATGACAGTTCCCCTGGCGTGACCGTTGCGTGACGCGGACTTGGATGGCAGATTGCGTTCGGCGGACTTAATCAATTCGCACACGACAAAGTCACATTTTTCAGCAGCGGTTCAGTTCGCCCAAGTGTCCAGAAAGTCAGAGTGCCGTTTGCCCAGCATCAACTTGTGTGAGAAGCAAAATCACAGGAACAGGTGCACAGTTTTTCAGAAAAACACGGAAGGAACTTTTTTGAAGTTTCGGCCTGAATTTTTTGACCTGGCAGGTAGGGTTACCTCCGCGGATTTTTTTTAGTTCGGTTCATCCATTGGAGGTGCGTATGCTGATGCCCGCCGACAACAGGGAACCGAAGATGGACCTTCGGCAAACGACGTTCCTAGAGGAAGAGGAAGGCGCCCGTGCTCCCGAAGTAAGCAGCTCAACGTTGCGAGGGAGCAAGCGTTCTAGCGGTAAAGAGTCAATTCAGGCGATGCTCATCGAATCACTTGTACCGCTGGCAGAGCAGCTCCAGCGAATTCATGCGATGCTCGATACGCTCGCCAAGCAAGTGCTGTCGCAGCCATTGGTCAAAGAATACTACAGCACCAAAGAGGCCGCGAAGGTTTTGGGGAGGCGTCCCTATACGGTGCGCGAATATTGCCGCATGGGCCGCATTCGTGGTGAGAAAGCTGACTTCGGTCGAGGACTCGACGAGGAGTGGCGGATTTCGCACGACGAACTGGTGCGGGTTCAAAATGAAGGTTTGCTAATGCTCAAACCCGAAGGCCGTATCGGCGGACCCCGGCGGCTGACGAAGAAGCAAGCCGGTTGATTGATAATTGCCAACACCAAGACGGCGGCCAAGGGCAGTTTGCAGTTCTGCTCTTGGCCGCTGTGGTTTTGTTCGCCTCAAAACGGTAGTTCCACGTCATTGTCGTTATCTTTTTTTCGACGAATTTCCTCACGCTTGTACCGGGCCAGTGCGCGGCTTCGTTCCTCGGGATCATCGAGTTTGAAGAGTTCCTTACAAAACCGGTTAAACGGCATTAGCTTCACGCTCGCGCCACGAAGGTGCTTCGGCTGGGCCTTCCGCCTGCGCGACTGACAGGGCTTCTCACAATAGGGGCATTTTGAAGCCGAGAGGTGTAGATACCACGTAGCACCGCAGCCGAAACATGCAAAATGATAGGGCAAAGTCTTCTTCATCATCGC
>DASRSD010000027.1 GCA_035656635.1 Pirellulales bacterium | reverse complement strand
TCGGGATGAACGCGGAATATCGGACCGGGAAGAAGGATGCGCCTAGTTTTTCGTACGTGGCAAGCGGCTATTACGATAGTGTTTCGGCTGTGGGAGGCGTGCCGGTGGTCATTCCGCCGCTGACCGAAGCGGAAGATTTGAACCGCATTTTAGATTTGCTCGACGGCGTGGTGCTGGTCGGCGGAGCCGATTTGGATCCACGCAACGATGGCTACATGCTGCACCCCAGCACGCGGCTAATGGATTCGCGCCGCGAAGAATCCGATCGCTTGCTGATGAAATTAATTGCCAAGCGGAAAATTCCCGTGTTCGGCATCGGCTCCGGCATGCAATTGATCAATGTTTCGCAGGGCGGGAATTTGTATTTGCACATTCCGGAAGATTTGCCCAAGGCGATTCCCCATTCCGATTCGCTCGACACCGCCCATCGCCACGGGCTGGAAGTGGTGCCCGGCACGCTCATGGAACGCGTGTTTGGCGACGGCGAAATTCGTGTGAACAGCATGCACCACATGGCGGTCGACGAGTTGGCGACGCCTTTCAAAGTGAGCGCTCGCTCGCCGGACGGCGTGATCGAAGCGTTTGAAAGTAAAACCGACCAGTGGTGGGTGCTGGCCACACAGTTCCATCCGGAAGCGATTAGCGCTTCTGCGTTGGACGTGCGTATTTTTGAAGAGTGGGTTGTCGGCATCACAGGCGAAGTGCCGGCGCTGAAACTGGTCGAAGCGGCTTAAGCACCGCGGCGGCGCGGAAAGCCAGACGCAAAGTCAGTTAGCAATGGATCTCGTTGGGTCGCGCTGCGGCGCGCTCAATAAAAGCCCGGGGGTTGGATCCCCCGGGCTTTGTATTGCGCAGGTTCAATGGGTAATTTTTGGTAGGGGGCCAATTTGATGGAAACAGTTTGGGTGGCCGGGGTCGAGTGCCGCCGAGCCCCCGGAATTTCTGCGACTGGGGGCTCACTTCGTTCGACCCCAGCCACCCTGAAAAATCAAACTGGCCCACTACCTAATTTTTTTCAGGCTTGCTCTTCAGCGCGGCGAATTTCAAATAGATTGACCCTTTGGCAAACGTCAGGATCGCCGCCGGGAACGTTCAGCGGTCCGAAAACTTGCCGTTTGCAGATGTTCAGCCCAGCGCGCCGGCATTCATCGGGGAGCGCCTCGGCCTTGCCGCGCTGCGGATCGGTAATTAGCCCCAAACCCCCAGGCAGAAGCGACTGACGCATCGCGGCGGCAATCAACCAGCAGTAATCGCGCTCATAAAGCACGTCGGCGGCAACGACCAGGTCGAACCCAGCCAAATCGGCCGGATAATTTCGCCAATCGACTATCTTTGTTTCGGGCTGCGGCAGATTGTTTCGGGCGGCATTCAAACGGACGAAATCCAGGGCTTCGGGATAGTAATCAACTGCGGTAACGCAGTAGCCGGCCGCCAATCCAGCCATTACCGCCAGTCCGCAACCGCAGCCGAGCTCGAGCAATCGAGGTTGTTTTTTCGTCTCTTGTGGCCCCTCTTTGTACTTCTCTCTCTGGGAAAGGGCCGGGTTTCCGCAGGCGACTCGCCGTGGCGAGGTGAGGGTGCCGGCAATCTGTTGGGCCAAAACATAGGCGGATGGCCAAATTTCCGCCCAGTAGGGCAATCGCTCGTCCCGGTTGAAGGCTTCTTCGTCGATCAAATCGTCGGCGGAGCGCGGATGGAGCATGCTTAGCTCTTTTTGGCCGATGATTAACCGCTGTTCGACAAGGTTAAATCTTTGCCGTAATTGGCTTTCCAGCAAGCCCACTTCCGCGGTGTTGACGGCGATTTCAGGCACTTTAATCCTCACGGCGAAGTTCCAAAATTTCGCACGCCACCGATTGTAACGGCTGCCGTCCGTGCTAGAAGCCAATTGTGAAAATTTCGCGGTCTGGAAAACTGAACCGGCTGGGTAAACCCTGGCGATAACTAAAACTATCCGGATGGCTGGCTTACCAAACGACCCGCCGTAGCCGGCCAGGCTACATCCGCTCCCACCCTCATTTCCGCACCGTGGTTGCCATGTCCATTCGTGCTCCCCATTTTTTGCTGAAGGCTGAATGCCGGAAACAAAACCGCTCGGGAAATTGGCACTTCGTCCTGGCCACCGTCGACGGTCGTCAGCAAGTGGATGTGGAAGATGCCGAGCCAATGCTGCCGGAAGAACGGCTGGAATTGTTGGCCGTGGTGCGGGGATTGGAAGCCATCGATTCGCCGGCCAAAGTTACGCTGCAAACCAGCAGCAGCTATGTTCGCCGCGGCATCTGTTACGGGCTGGACGATTGGCGCGAGAACAACTGGCATTGGGAATGGCACGGCAAAATGGTGCCGGTAAAAAACGGCGATTTATGGCGTCGGCTGGACCGGGCGCTTCAAGTACATGATGTCGAATGCCAATTGCTGCGCATCGATGGACCGCACCGCATCAGTGCGCATCGG
>DASRSD010000026.1 GCA_035656635.1 Pirellulales bacterium | reverse complement strand
GTCAAGAAACTTGCGGAAGAAACGCCGGCGATCTTTATTGTGTTTGACCTCTTGGAAAATTCAGAGGGGTCCTTACTGAAATCTCCCTTGAGCGAGCGACGTGAGTTGTTGGAACAATTTGCCAAACAGAATTTTCGCAAGACTGGCCGGCTTGCGCTGTCACCCATGACACGCGACACCAAAGTGGCGCGGCGCTGGTTGGCTTCGGCAGGCCGCAGCTTGGATGGAGTGATTGCCAAACGCGTGGATTTGGAGTATCGATCCGGTGATAGGACCGGCATGCAAAAGATCAAGCCGCTCCGAACTGCCGATTGCGTTGTCGGGGGGTTTCGCTACGCCGCCGGCAAGCGCGTGGTAGGGTCGTTACTTTTAGGGTTATATGACAATCAAGGTAAATTGGATCATGTCGGATTTACGTCGAGCTTTAAGCATTCCGAGCGCGGGCCGCTGACGAAACGACTCAAGCGGCTGATTCATCCGCCCGGATTTACTGGCAAGGCGCCCGGTGGGCCAAGTCGCTGGAGCACAAAGCGATCGATGGAGTGGCAGCCGCTAGCGCCGAAGCTGGTTGTGGAAGTCGAGTACGATCACTTTACCGGCGGCCGATTTCGACACGGCACGAAGTTGGTACGGTGGCGGCCAGATAAAGCGCCCAAGCAGTGCGACATGGACCAAGTGGCAAAGCAAGGCACTCGGTCATTGCGGCTGCCGTTCCTCGATCGCGCTCGCTAAATAAGGTCGTCAGTTGCAGCGATTCAATTAGCGCGGAAGAGCGAAGATTGACGGAGAGTTTTGATGACGAGTGCTACAACCACATCACCCGTCGACTCACAATCGCCCACTCGCCCTCTGCGGTGCAAGTTCGTGAATGTGTGCGCCGCGAGATTCCGTCGTTCACGCGCCAACTGCGGGACGGCGATGCTTTTGCCAGACGGCGAGGACGCTTCCCAACAGCAGGAGACCCGATACGGCACTTAGAAATAGTGTTAACTGCAGCGCTTGCGTAACCCGGGCCTCGTCGTTTTTCAGGGGGCGGATAATCTCTAAAACCCCGCGTACGTCGCCAACTTTCCAATCTTTGCGACTAGACAACGGATGCGTGTTGTGACAATCGACGCAGGATTGCTTCATGATTCGTGCTTGGGCATAGCGAACGACAGGTTCGCCATTCATTTCTGTATACTCATGAACGGTTTCCTTCCCTTGGCTTTGCCGCAGGCGGATAAGCGCCTGGCGCTCGAAGTCGTCATGAGCTCCGCCGTCGGTCCGCCAAGGAAATGGATAGTCGCTGTACTGATGGACCTGAATGCCTGTTTTGCTATCCTGGTGCAATTCCTCACCCACGTCGTGCAGGAACGTCGCCGGAATGCTAAGCGGAACAGTACCCGGCGTGGGAGGCACCATTTTGTTGACCGTATAATGCGCCTGTTCAACGCGCTGCACGATCAGGCTATATTGGTTGTTCGCTTGTTCCAGAAGTTCCGCCTGTTGTGCGGCGCTTTCTAGCGCGCTGGAGCGAACCAACCGAGCGGAAAGCAGCGAAAGGATAATGAGCGCGATGAGCGGGGTGAGCACACCGGCGGCAGCAAGCCCCGCGGGGGCCGGATGTTCCCGAATCCAGCGCCAGGCTCTTTCGACCGCTCCCCTGGGGCGGGCTTTGATCGGCTTGCCCTGTACAAAACTTTGCAGGTCGTACGCCAATTCGCTGGCGCTCAGATAGCGGTGGCGAGGGTCCTTGCGCAGGCACTTATGGCAGATTGTCTCCAGGTCCTTGGGAACATTCGGTCGCAATCCGGTCACAGCGACTGGCTCGCTATGCAGAACTTGCAGCACCGTATCCAGGGGCGATTCTCCTTTGAACGGCGGTCGGCCGGTCAGTAACTCATATAAAATGGCTCCCAGCGCGTAGATATCGGCGGCCGGACCAATCGGCGGACCGGTGGGCGCCGCTTGTTCGGGCGCCATATAGCTCGGTGTGCCAAGCAGATCGCCGGTCACGGTAAGACCGCCATGGAATTGAGTTTTCATTTCCTTGGCGGCGCACTTTGCCACCCCGAAGTCGGCAATTTTTGGAATCGCCGTTAGCGGTCCTCCTTCCGCAACAAGGATGCTCGAACCGAGCGTTTCATCAGCCGGTCCGGTAGTCATTTGCTGGTAGGGAATCAAAAGGATGTTGGCTGGTTTTAAATCCCTGTGGACGACTCCCTTCGCATGCGCTGCCTGCACGGCCCGTGCCAGCACTTCGACAAAGTGTGCGGCCTGAATCGCCGACTGCGGCATGCCGTTAAGGTGTTGGGCCAGGTTGCCGCCGGTGATATATTCCAGAACAAAATACGGTCGACCATCGATATCGCCGACGCCAAAAATTTGCACGATATTCGGATGCTGCAAACGCGCGATAATGTCCGCCTCGGCGCGAAAACGGGCCAGCTCTTTCTCATCGGTGCGCGCCGAATATCGGAGCATCTTCAGCGCCACGATGCGTTGCAACGCCAGGTGTCGGGCTCGAAAGACGACGGCCATGCCGCCTTGCCCCAGGATGCCGGTGATTTCGTAGCCCGGCACGACCGGCCATTGCGAATCGATTGCCGCCTGTGCCGCCAGCTCGCGTTGTGTAAAAATCCCGAGTGTGGCGCCCGCCGGATCGGCGGGGAACGATGCCCCCGTGTGTGGCGTCACCTTCAAGCGTTGTAGAATTTCCTCTTCGGCGGGACTATTTGCAGAACAATCCTGGGCGCGTTGCCACGCCTGTGTGATTGGCATGGCGGTCAGTCGTGCGAGTGCAGCCTGGCACGCGGGGCACGCCTCGATGTGCTGTGCAAGGGTCTCCCGTTCGGTCGTGCCTAACACGTCGGCCAACAGCTGAGCGAGATTTTCCTCGGAGGGGCAAGACGTCATGGGAAGGCCACCGATGGTGCGCAACCAGCCGCCGGCAAATCGTTCCGCCCACGCGGAGTTCGATGCGCTGAAATTGTCCGTTCGCGTGCGAGGATCATGGGCATAAAAAAGGCTATCAGTCAACGGTTTCGAGTTTGCGAATTTCCTCTTGGAGCATCTTCTGGACTTTACTCTTAGCCACGTAAACCATGGCGACTTGCAGATGCACTTTGGCGGCTACTTCCGCGACGGGAAGCCCCTCAATCGCCACCAGGCGGAATGCCTCCCACGTATGCGGCGCCACGCGCAGACGAACCTGAACCTTAGCGGCTTCGAGGAGCTCAAAATCAAAGGCCTCCTCGAGTTTTCGGACCAAATCCTCGCGCGCTTCGACCGATTTCAGCAGCTTCCACATTTGCTCGTCGCCCATGGGCCGAACCACGCGGCGATTGTCTGCAAAATCTCGCCAGGCGTGGTGCGCAACCGTCTTGAGCCATCCCCGGAAGCTGCTGTTCGGGTTGTAGTCAAAGTCGCGGAGCTTTCGGGCGAGCTTCAGCAAGATCTCTTGAGTGACGTCCTCCGCGTCGGCATCCTGCAATCCCCATTGCCGGCACCAGCGAAAAACGTGTCGCCCGTATTGCTCAACGAAGTCCTCCCAAGCGTCTTTATTCGACGGGTCGTGCCGAAGCCGCGACAGCAATGTGGCGCGCGTCGTCGGTAACCCTGCGTTGGGCATGGGTAGCGCCTCTCCAGTGACTGGACGAATCTCAGCTATTGTCGTGTGCAAGCGGCGCACTTGCAAGTCTTTAAATCGGCGCGATGCGGCGGCGACGGCAATGATTAGTTCCAGAAATAAATTTTTTCGGCGCTAGATTGCCCGAGCAGCGGCAGTAGTACCTCTTAGAAACGCTGCGGAAGCCGGGTGCTTCGGCGAATCGCCTTGTCGAAGCAGGAACAGTTCGGCGGCCGTGGATCGAAGTCTTGAACCACCCATACCCCAAACAGCAGAAGAGGCAACACCATGTCGCGCATGACATTGCATCGATGGGCCATTGTAAAAATTCGCCAACGGAGGACAACGCGAAAATCGAATCATCGGAATCGACCGCGTTCCTTCGAGCGACTCGACGAACGAGTGGTGCTGTCGGTCACCGCTACGTTTGTCCCCGGCACCGGCGTCCTGTCGGTCCTGGGAGACAACGCGAGCAATAGCATTGTGGTAAGCCGCGACGTGGCCGGCCGGATTCTCCTGAACGACGGCGCGATCAAAATTACCGGCGGCGCACCGACCGTTGCGAATACGACGCTCATTCAGGTCCTGGGACAGGGGGGCAATGACCGAATTTCCCTGGACGAAACCAACGGCGCTCTGCCCGCTGCAAATCTTTTCGGCGGCGACGGTAACGACACGTTGATTGGTGGCTCGGGCAACGACATGTTGCTCGGCGGCGCCGGCAACGACATCCTGCTTGGAAAAGGAGGCGTCGATCAGTTGTTCGGCGGAGATGGCAACGATACCCTCACCGGCGGGACCGGCAATGACTTTGTTTTTGGTGAAAATGGCAACGACCGGATGATCTGGAATCCGGGCGAAGGAAGCGACCTTAACGAGGGAGGCGCCGGCGTCGATACCGTCGAAGTTAACGGCGGAAATGGCGCCGAGAACTTTACCGTAGTTGCCAATGGCACACGTGTTCGTTTCGATCGGGTCAGTCCGGCGCCGTTCTTCCTGGACATTGGCACAACGGAAAACCTCGTGCTCAATGCCAACGGTGGCGACGATGTTTTCACCGCCGGCAACGGGTTGGCCAACTTGATTTCGCTCACCGTCGATGGCGGCGCGGGGAACGATACGCTCACCGGCGGCGACGGCAACGACAGGTTGTTGGGCGGCGACGGGAACGACACCATCGTGGGTGGTCGTGGCAATGACGTGGCCTTGCTCGGCGCCGGCAATGACACGTTCATCTGGAATCCTGGCGAGGGGAGCGACGTGGTCGAGGGGCAAGGCGGCCACGACACGTTGCAGTTCAACGGCGCCAACGTCAATGAAAATATCAACCTGTCGGCAAAAGGCAGTCGCCTGCGGCTGACTCGTGACGTCGGCAACGTGACCATGGATGTTAACGGAGTCGAGCAGGTCAATGTTGCGGCACTGGGCGGCGCCGACACGCTGACGGTCAACGATTTGTCTGGAACGGGGGTCACGGAGGTGAACCTCGACCTGGCGGGAACGCTCGGCGGTGCCGCCGGAGATGGCCAGACCGACACCGTCATCATCAACGGCACGGCTGCCAAGGATGCCGTCACGATCGCTGGATCCGGCAGCACCGTGGTCGCCACGAGTCATGCCACGACGGTGCACGTTGCCAATGCGGAAGCTGCCAACGATCGCCTGCGGATCAACGGTTTGGGCGGCAACGACCTCTTGGACGCCAGCCAGCTCAATGCAGGCGTGATCGGGCTGACCATGGACGGCGGCGACGGCAACGACGTGCTGGTCGGCAGCGACGACAACGACACGCTATCTGGCGCAGCCGGCGATGACGTGCTCGTTGGCGGGCCGGGCCGTGACATTCTTGACGGCGGTACCGGGAACAACATCGTGATCCAATAAGGTCGCGCGCTTCCGCGGCGATCGATGACCGAGGCTGAGACATCAACTTTTACTTTCTAATTTGGTTCCTCAACGACAAAGGAGATTTTCAATGTTTTCGAAACCAGTTCATTCCATCCTGCACCGGACGTTTGCCTTGGCCGCGGCATCGCTCATTTTGGGCGCAACCACAGCAGGCGCAAGCTTTGTTACGTTTTCGACAGGCGGAAATTCGGCGACGAGCTCGATCCAGAGTACTGTCGATTCGTTCCGCACTGCATTGGGCGGTATTAACAACGGCAATAACCCTGGACCGTTGAGCGGCGGCCGTCGCGAAATCAATTGGGATGGCGGCGGCGCCACGACCGCTACGGCAAGTGGACCGGTGCTTACTGCATTCACCAATACGCGCGGCAGCACCTTTACGACCGATGGCTTGGGGTTCCTCCAGACGCCGGTCAATGATCCGGCATTGACGGGCATCAATTCGAGCTACTCGACCACCTTCGGCGCTTTTAGCCCGCAGCGGATTTTCACGCCCGTGGGTAGCAATATTACGGACGTAACTTTTTCGGTGGCGGGCACGAATGGCGCTACGCAGGCTACGGTTGCAGGTTTTGGCGCTGTGTTTACCGACGTCGATTTACCAAATGTTACTCGGATGGAATTCTTCAACTCGTCGGACGTCCAAATTTTGAGCCTCAATGCATTGCCCGGCACGACATCCAATGGCAGCTTTTCGTTTTTGGGCGCCATGGGCAATGCAGGCGAAAGAATTGCCCGAGTCCGAATTACCACGGGCAACTCGGACCTGGGGCCAGGGGAGGATTCCGAGAGCCGGGTCGATGTTGTCGCGATGGATGATTTTATCTATTCGGAGCCGGTCGCGGCGAACGTCGTTCCAGAACCGTCGACTTTAATGCTTGCTGGATTGGCAGCACTTGGCGCAGCTGGATTGACCAAACTTCGCCGCCGACTCAGCAGGTCGGTCGGATGAGTTGACTTCTGCGATCAGCCAAGGCGGTAGTACGCAAATTGCGGCCGATTGGGTAATCGCTGGTGGATGTGTAGTCGATGGCGAGAATACAATGGCCACTTCGGGCCTTGCTCGCCATTTTTCTTTTTTAAAAATCGTTTCCCCATATGAGAAAGAGCACTCAAGATTCCCCGACGGGAGAATCGGCATGCTTAAAAGCCATTGCAGGTATGCAAACTCAACATGACTGTGTTTACTAGCCTAAGTGGTCTGTATGGCATTTGTACCGCACTTTCATGGGATTGCATTGCACGAAGCTGGGGAACTAGGATTTGAATCTGCTTTGGGCCAATTTCGCCTAAGTGGCAAACGCATCGCATCCTAATTGCAACTAACGATTGTATCGTAAGTTAGGACGATTTGCCACGCGAATGTGATTCGTTCGCAATCTCATTGGAATTGGCGATTCTGTTATACCGATGTTATACGGCTAGAGGAACTAGGTTATGGCCAGCACGCACCAAGACAATCGCACGGGCAACTATCTCGTTTCGTTTCGCTACGGTGGGCGTCAGTTCATGGCGTCCGCAAAGACCGACAGCAGGAAAAGCGCTGAGGGAATGAAGGCGCGCATTGAGGAAACCATCTCCGACTTGCATCGCGGCCGCATTGTAATGCCCGCTGACGCTGACCCGTTGATTTTCATCGTAAGCGGCGGCAAACTTGCCGACAAGCCGACGCTGGAGACCCCCGACATCGTATATCTTGGCGATGCCTGCGATGTCTATCTAACCGATCAGCATGGGAAAGCGGAAAACACGCTGGGGACGGAACGCACTCACTGCAATAATCTCCGCCGCGTGTTAGGCGGTAAGACTAAGCTAGCCAAGATGACGATCAAAGAGATTCAACTGTACGTCAATCGTCGTGCACGAGAAAAACGCGCCGGCAAGTTAATAGCCGGCGAAACGATTCACAAAGAGCTAGTTACCTTTACGCAAGTTTGGGCATGGGCCAAACAGCGTGGATACGTCAGCCGCGATTGCCCGGTGTACGATGATCGGCACAAGTGGGCAGTAAAGGTAGAGAAGCCGGCAGAAAAAGAGAAATTCCAAACTTGGGGGCAAATCGAAAAGCGTATCAAACGCGGTGGTTTGACTGATGCGCAGAAAGACAAGCTATGGGACAGCCTATATCTGGACAATGACCAAGTGGTCGAATTGCTCGCTTACGTCAAAAAAAACGCGCTCCACGAATTTATTCATCCCATGTTTGTATTCGCTGCCTACACCGGAGCGCGGCGCAGTGAGATTTGCCGAAGTGAGATTGAAGATTTTGATTTCGACAATAAGGCAATCAATCTTCGCGAAAAGAAACGACGCAGAGACCTTGCCAGTAGCTTCCGGTTTGTCGAACTTCACCCCAAGCTAGCCGAAGTGATGAAAGCATGGTTCGATGAGCATCCCGGCGGTAAGTACACCATTGCGGCTCCGCTGGAGATGGCCAAGCGGCCAGAGCGCATCGACTTCG
Organism: Pirellulales bacterium; assembly: GCA_035656635.1. Lineage (NCBI taxonomy): Bacteria > Pseudomonadati > Planctomycetota > Planctomycetia > Pirellulales > Pirellulales bacterium. The sequence continues at coordinate 351 of DASRSD010000026.1, read as the reverse complement.
CGGCACTGACGCCTAAAGAAGCCTATCACCATTTCAAGTACACACTGAAAGACAGCAAGTGGTCAGTCTTGCGCGGCTTCCACGTGCTACGCCATTCATTCGGGGCAAATCTTGCCCGTGCTTGCGTACCACGCGATCAGATTGGCGCATGGATGGGCCACTCGACTGAGGAAATGAAATCACTCTACCAGCATTTATTTCCCCAAGATGGCGCTCCTAGAGCGCTCTTCATCTAGCTCTAGCGCCATGCCGGCAAATTAGTTAAGCTACGCAGCAACTTGAACAAGGAGGTTGCTGTGGCACCGTATTCGAGGGAGTTTCGTCGAGACGTACTTGCCGCCTGTGATACGG
>DASRSD010000025.1 GCA_035656635.1 Pirellulales bacterium | reverse complement strand
TCACCCGTATCACAGGCGGCAAGTACGTCTCGACGAAACTCCCTCGAATACGGTGCCACAGCAACCTCCTTGTTCAAGTTGCTGCGTAGCTTAACTAATTTGCCGGCATGGCGCTAGAGCTAGATGAAGAGCGCTCTAGATGCGGAAAAGTTTTACATCATTCTGCCTGACGACATTGGCCACGGCGGCTCCAGCAAACCCAGCGATGGTTTGCACGCCAAGTTTTCCAGCTACGATTATTCGGACATGGTCGAGGCTGAGCATCAATTTGTGACCAATGGCCTGAAGGTCAATCACCTGCGGTTGGTCTTGGGCACGTCGATGGGCGGCATGCATACCTGGCTATGGGGCGAACAATATCCCGACTTTATGGATGCGCTAATGCCGCTGGCCAGTTTGCCGGCGGAAATTTCGGGCCGCAATCGGATGTGGCGAAAAATGGTCAGCGATGCCATTCGCAGCGATCCCGATTGGAAAAATGGCGAATACGCTCAGCAGCCTTACAGTTTGCGCTGGGTGAGCGAACTAATGTTCTTGATGAGCAGCAACCCGCTGGTCCGCTATCAGGAAGCTCCCACTGCCAAGCAAGCAGATAAAATCATGGACGACTACGTCAAAGAGTTTCCTAGTCGGCACGATGCCAACGATGTGCTGTACGCCTTTGAAAGCTCTAGTAATTACAATCCCGGTCCAAAACTGGAGAAAATTAAAGCGCCGCTGGTGGCCGTCAATTCCGCCGACGATTTAATTAACCCGCCCGATGTCGGCATCTTGGAACGCGAAATCAAACGGGTGCCGCACGGCAAAGCGGTTGTCATTCCCGAAAGCTCCGAAACCCGCGGCCACGGCACCCACACCCACGCCGTCGTCTGGAAGCAATATTTGGAAGAGCTATTGAATCAAACTGACAAAAAGTAGCTGGCTGCAGGCAAAGCAACCTAAATGCCAATGGCCGCCTTGGCTTCTTCCACAACGTGCTCCGGTGTGATGTTGAAGTTTTTGTAGCAAGCCGGTCCGGGGGCGCTGGCGCCGTAGCTGTCCATGCCAACAAAGCGGCCGGAAGTGCCGATATAGCGGTCCCAGCCTTGGCGGATGCCTGCTTCACACGCCACCCGGGCAGTTACATCTGCCGGCAACACGCTATGCCGGTATGTCTCGTCCTGCATTTCAAAAAGTTCCCACGAGGGCATACTGACCACTCGGGCCGTAATGCCTTGCGCGGCGAGTTGATCATACGCCGTCACGCAAATCGAAACTTCGCTGCCCGTGCCGATCAAAATGACCTGTGGCTTACCAGCGGGAGGATCAATCAGCGTGTACGCACCCTTCGCTAAACCGCTAGCCTGGGCGTATTTGGTGCGATCGAGCGTCGGCAAATTCTGCCGCGTGAGAATCAGCGCAACAGGGCGATCTTTGATGCTCATCAATGTGCGCCACGATTCGGCTGCCTCGTTAGCATCGCCGGGACGAATGGTAACAGCTCGGGGCACAGCGCGGATTGCTGCCAAATGCTCGATGGGTTGATGGGTCGGGCCATCTTCACCCAGACCGATGGAATCGTGCGTGAAAATGTAGATGGTCGGCAGGTGGCCCACCGCGCTTAGGCGAAACGACGGTTTGCAATAGTCAAAAAAGCAGAAAAACGTAGCACCGTACGGCCGCAGCTTGGAAAGGGCCATGCCGTTGAGTGCTGCTGCCATGCCATGCTCGCGGATGCCAAAATGAAAATTGCGTCCGCCGTAATTATTAGGTTCGAAGGCTGACGAGCCTTCAAACGTTTGCAGCGTCATCGTGGAAGGAGCCAAATCGGCAGCGCCGCCTAACAGCCACGGCACACGTTGCGCCAATGCATTGAGCACTTTACCACCGGAAACCCGTGTGGCCAAACCTTTGGCGTCAGGCGCGAACGTCGGAATGTCGGCATCCCAGCCAGCGGGCAATTCGCGGCGATCCATGGCTTGCCACTGCGCGGCCAACTCGGGATATTGCTTGGCGTATTTTTTGAATTTTGCTTGCCACTTTTTATGCAGCTTTTTGCCACGGACAGCGACGCCAGACTGAAAGTTTTGTCGGGCTTCGTCCGGCACCAAAAATTGCGCATCGGGGGGCCAGCCATAAGCCTCTTTGGTGAGACGAATCTCGTCGGCGCCCAACGGTTCGCCGTGCGCTTTGCTGGAATCTTGCTTATGAGGTGAACCGTAGCCAATGTGGCTGCGGACGATAATCATGGTAGGTTTATCTTTAGTGCGGAGAAATTTTTTGTAAGCTTTCAGCAAGGCCTCCGTGTCGTTGGCGTCGGGGCAGCGAATCACGTTCCAGCCCAAACCCTTGAAGCGGGTGGCCACATCGTCGGTATAAGCAATCTCGGTGTTGCCTTCGATCGTGATGTGATTATCGTCGTATATCCAGCACAGGTTGGAAAGCTTGAGGTGGCCGGCAATCGAAGCGGCTTCGTTGGAAACGCCCTCCATCAAATCGCCGTCACTGCACAATGTGAAAATGTTGAAATCGAACAACTCAAAATCGGGCTGGTTGAAATGCGCCGCCAGCCAGCGCGAGGCAATCGCCATGCCCACGCTGTTGCCACAGCCTTGCCCGAGCGGTCCGGTGGTTGTTTCCACGCCGCTAGTATCGACCGCTTCCGGATGACCCGGCGTGCGACTGTGCAGTTGACGAAATTGTTTGAGTTGGTCGAGCGAGACGGCCAACTCGCCGGTCGGCTGGCCATGTTCATCCAATTGCTGCACGCCTGCTAAATGCAACAGCGAATACAACAACATGGAAGCGTGGCCGCAGGAAAGCACAAATCGATCACGGTTGGGCCAATCGGGATTTTCCGGATCGTATCGCAACACATGCTGCCACAAGGTGTAAGCAACCGGCGCCAGCGCCATGGGAGTGCCAGGATGGCCGCTATTGGCTTTTTGCACGCCATCCATCGCCAGCGTGCGAATCGTGTTAATGGTCAGCAAATCGAGATTGGCGGTGTCAATGTTCGATGTACTGTTTGTGGAGGAAGTATTTTCAGTGGTTGTGGACATAGGAAATGATGCCTGAATTTGTGTTTTGAGTTTGGGAGCAATTAGGCGTTTTGATCGATTATCAATTGTTTCCAGATACAAGCTTCACCGTTGAAGCTGGGGCGGGCATTTTGATCCATACAAGTGTAGCAGCGAAATTGATCCTTTCCTGGCCGTGGAAAACATCAAAAATCTAGGCCGTTTTGCCCTCAAAACCGTTTAGTGTAGCCACTTCGCGCAGCCAACGTCAATCACCAGAATCCGGGTTAGCCCTTTGCAGTTCGCAGGTGGCCGGCGCTCGATTGAAAGTATTTTTTCCGGCGCTGGGAGGTGCGATCGGAGGCAGCCCGATCGGCGGCGGAAGCTTGCTGCATTTTCAAATCGTCCAAATTGGCCTGACAGCAGCGGCAGCCAATCATTTCGATGTGAAAGCCAATGTAGGCAGTTTCTTGCTCCGACAAAATGCCCAATAGATGGCTGCCCAATTGTTCACGGCTTGGGCAACTGAGACGATAGCGCCGCCAGATTTCGCCTAGGGAATGAACGCCCGAATCACGACGGCCGATGATTTCCGTTAGTTGCGTCATGAGGCGCGAATCGCTGCGCAAGGCATCTTCGATGGCGGCCATGGTTTCAGCAGGCAGCGCTTCGTCGAGGTAGGCAATTAGATCAGCTTGAGAATACATGCCTGTACTTTGAATACTTATCTGCAATAACAGCGATTCATGTCGACCCTTCCGCAAGCTCTGGAAACACGTCTGTGGAAAGATGCTGGTGCTCCAGCAGTGTTCGCAATCTAGCTAAAAAATCGAATTTTTGATTGGCCACTTGCTGTTCGGACAAATCCAACTTGGCGGCCACATCTTTGTTGGCCGAGCCGCGCACAAACAGCAGTTCGGCGCAGCAAATTTTCCACCATTCGCCGCGGCTGCGCCAACGCTCGATTTGTTCGCGCATGGCAGCGGCCAAACCCGCCCCTTCCAGTTCCTTCCGTTCACCGCTTCGCATGATCGAACTCGCCGGGCGATCTTTCCCGGGCAAATTCCAACCGCCGCTGCTTGATTCGACGGTGGAGAGCGGCAGAGCCGGTCGGCGCCCTTCGCGCCGCAAATAGTCGGTTAGCTTATGGGCGGCGATGGAGAACAGGTAGCTTTCCAACGAACGAGTCGGATCGTAATTCGGCAAGCTGGTGAGAAAACCGATCAGCGTTTCTTGCACCACGTCCTCGGCGGCGTCACGGCGTCGCAGCCGGCTTTCTACGAATGCCAACAGCCGACCTTCGAACCGCGCAATCAGTTCGTTCCACGCCGCATCGTTTCCGGCGCGAATTTGCTCAATCAGCACCGCCTCAGCAGCAGCCATAGCAACCATCGCCAGTGGTCTGTAATCCGTCGATAATCCGCAATTGCGACCGCAAGTTTATGTCTTTGAAGGCTGTACTTCAAGTTCTGAGTTCGCCTTCAGCTTCGCTGCCGTGGTTCGTAGATAAATATACAAACCGCCCAGGATTGCTAAACCAGCGATAGAAAGGTTTCCCAGCTGCTGCAGATGAGACCATGACACGATTTGGCGATACCGACGATCCACTTCGGCGCGAAAATCTTTGCCAAATTCCAACTGAGCGTAGTAATCTTTGCCAATCACCATATTGTCGCCAGACGGAAATGTATGCTTGACGCAATTGTCGTGCAAATAGTTGGCGTCCAAGTGGATGATTTTGGAAACTTCTTCACCAGGATACAGCTTTTCGTCAATGTATTGCTGAGCGGCTAACAGCATCTGTGCGTCGAGCAACCCATCACGCCCCGAAGAAGTGGTGTCTTCGGCGCTCAGGTGAACCACATACAATTGAGAATCCTCTTGCTTGTAGGAACGCTTGTTCGTCCATTTTGGCGGGACATTCTTTGCGGAGTCCGATTCATCCGTTGACGTCGGTTCCATGCCGCTCGAGCGGTCGCCCGCGTCCGTCAATGGTTCATTTGTCTTTTTTCCTTGGTGAGTAGACGCTGCATTGCGCTCCTCCGCCTGTGGCGCATTTGCCACCATCATTTGTCCGTGGACATTGTCCATGAACACGTTGTTGGGCGTAGCAACCACAATATTAGGCGAATTCACACCTGGGACCGGCGGCGCTTGGACGGCGAACGGCGCCGATCGTTGGCTCCTGACTGCAAACAATCCCACAAATGCCAACAACAACACGGCCACAAAGGCAAATAGGCCCAGTGCATGCGGATGAAACAAAGCAAAAATCGCCAGATGCAGCGACTTAATAAGAATTACGACAAGGAAAATTCCGACGATGATCAGCAACATTTTTGGCCATAATGGAATTACGGGTACGTGCTGCATGGATCAACCTCACACGGCCGGACGCGGCAGTTGGGCGCGCTCGGCGGGGGTAAGCCAGGGACTGGCCAGTTGCACCGCAATGGCAATAGTAACCGTTAACATCCATCCCCAGGGTTGCGGGAACGGCCAGAAAAGACCGATCAAAAATGAACAAAACAATGTCACCGCGGTGTGCCAAATGCTCAGTCGTGTGCTCCGCAACGGATCAGCTAATCGCCACCAGCGCACAAACACAAATAGAAAGGCAAAATATGCTAAAAATGCAACCAATCGGGGAGAGCCGACGCTATCGAAAAAATTGTTCTCCAAACCGAGGGCGGGAATGTCGCCAAACCTGGATTCGTAATGTAGCGGCAGCGCCAGCCAAGTTGCCATTCCATACGACACTACGGAGAATGCCAGCCCGATCATCAGCATGACGAAGCGGCGCAGCACTGGATCGCCGCGAGTGCCTTCCCAGAATTTGGCGGCAATTAACACCGCCCACGATCCCAAAACCGCCGACGATGCCAGCCACGAGTATGCTACTGGATCGGGCGTTTCACCGCGCAAAATCATTACTACCAGACTCACGACGGCGCATACCAATGCAGAAAGCAGTAACGATCCGACAAGCTGTGTGAAGCGCTCGCGCGGCGGTCCCGGTTGATAGAGCGGCGCATCGGAAAACTTCCGCCATCTTCGCCGGGTGGGACTTTCGCGCAGCGGATAATTTACCGGCAGCGGTTGTTGTATGGTACCTGCGGGAGCAGCAGCGCTGGGTTGGTTGGGAACGGCACCCGCCGGGGCGATTGGTGGCGCGGATTGATTGACTGAATTTCCAGCAGCTTTTTTCGCCTGAACTCTTCGATAAATCCAATAACACACTAGTGCAATGATGACAAGATGGCCGACATTGATTCTTTCGCCGGTCGGATGGAAGAGCATTACCGATGCTTCGGTAAGATTGAACACCATAAACAACACCGCCGCCAAAACTAATAGCTTTTGCCAAGGCTTGAAATTCTTTCGTTCCCACCAGGCAGCCGCATCGTGAGTCCAACGATAAATGGGATCGTCGCTGACCGCAGGCTTCGGCTTATTAGCATCCTCGGCCGGCGCAGCCCGGGCATTTTTCGCCGCAGTAATTTCTGACGCTAAGGAAAAACCAGCAGACTGCGCACTTGTTCCCCCAGCCCCCACCACCACATTCGCGCCCGAGCGGTTTCCTATCGCTACTGTCGGACCCGCAAAGCGCGCTCCAGCCGTGAGAATGGCGCCGGGGGGAACCGGCGGCAGCATGTTGATTAATTCCGTTACTGTATTAAATCGCTGCTGCAGATCTTTGGCCAACGTCCGCGAGATGATCGTCCGATACGGCTCGTCCAAGCGGCTCACATCGGGCTCGGCCGTTAGATGCTTCATCAAAATTTCGCCGACGCTTTCGCCCTCAAACGGCACATGGCCCGTGAGCATTTCGTACAAAATAATGCCCAAAGCGTAGATGTCGATCTCTTTTCCATAGCGGCCGTTGGCGATTTCCGGCGCCATGTAATGCACCGTGCCTACGCTGCCGGTTTGCCCGCTGCGCCGGCTGCACGACATGAATTTCGACAAACCGTAGTCGCCGATTTTGACAATTCCCTCGTCAACAAAAATATTGCCGGGCTTTAAGTCACGGTGCACAATACCGTGATCGTGCAGATAGGCTACGCCCGCGGCAATGCCATGAATCCAGGCCAACGCCTCAGAAAGCGGTAAGCCATTGGGATGCTGGGCCAGCACTTCTTCCAGCGATTCGCCGGACATCAACTCCATGACCACCCAGTTATCGCCCTGGGCATCCTGCTTGACATCGTACAACGACAGCAAATTGGGGTGCTTGAGATTCAGACATTGCGTGACACCGCGAAGTTCAATATCCCAATTTCGGCGAATGAACTTCAGGGCAACTTCTTTGCCGGCATCGCTCGTGGCGTAATACACTTCGCCGAAACCGCCATGCCCAATCCCGCGCTTGAGGGTATAACCGGGCAATGGCCGAGAGCCGCTGGCATAGGCAAAGCGGCCTGTCGCAGCGTTTGGCGCACTAGGCGCATCACTACCGTCGGCGGGTTTGCTTGCGTGCGGTTGAGTGGCTTGGAGATTCATGACCGAAAGGTGGCCAGCGCCCTGCAATTAGCGACCAGCCAGATCAAAGGATTCTTTATTATCACAAGCCCGAACAACTTTTGCTAATACCACGATGTCAACACGATTGTTTCAGCGGCTCTAACGAAAATGCAAACTCTTCTCCTTCCACACGGGAGCCTGGCTTCAACGTGCAGCGTCCTGCCGTGTACTTCGTTCCATCGACGGTAATATTTGCCGACGTGCGGCAACACAATTTTTCAGCCTGGCGGAAAAGCACTATCTCATGCTGCCATTGTGGTGTAACGACATGGCTGGTGGCCCCTGGACCCATAATGCACGCTTCGGCCATCAGTAACACACCGTTGGTTGAAGGTTGAGTCCGATGCGGACTGACAAACTCCAACCGGGCCGTAGCGCTAAGCGGATGTGGTCGACGAAACCGCAACCGCACCGCGCTTCCTAATTCTATCGTACTCCCGTCCCATAACGGTGCTGTGCTAGTCACAGCTTTTCCGTCAACGTTCACGGGCCGTACGGCTTCAATGGTATAGGTTTCTCCTTCGCGGCGAATCACAGCCTGCCGCCGTGACAAATCGCCCAATATGGGCACATCGGGCGCCGCGCCGCTGGTGGCGGGCTGACCCAACGCTACTTCGTTTTTCTGGCAGACCAAATAACTGCCGACCGCATCCACCCACAACATCAAACGATCGGGCATTTTAGTCGACCCGTTCACTGCATCTCTCCAACGTACGACCAGTGGCCACCAAAATGGCCGCTCTGGATTCCAGTCGCTATTCAAGGGGCGTATCATGTCAGCGTAATCGGAACCGAAACAATGGAACAGGGGCAAACAGCCAGCATACGATGCGGAGTTATCGAGGAAGACACCTTTCTTTAGCCGGCGGCACGCTTGCCTCCGGAGAACAATGGATTGACCGTGGCAACCAACGAATTCTCCAGAGGCATTTCCTGGCGGCAATGCCCCTGCATTCTCGGCTACTTATGAACGCTAACTTCGGCCACCTTCACGTCGTTGGTGGAGTGATCCGTAGTCGCGGGACCATCGAGATACTCCGTCACCCGCTGAGCGATGTTGTCGGTGGCATTTGCCGGTTGATCGACAGGAATTTCTCCCTGCAGTGATCCTTCCGCATTGACCATTTTTTCTTCGACGGCAATTCGTGTACGCAAATCGCCGATTAAATCTTTGCAGTGTCCTAACTCGCTATTGTCAAAGTTATAGTTGCTGCTCGTTTGCGCGACTTCCACCATCTTCAACCGCGCTTCTAAGTTTTCCACGTCGACTTCTAGTTGACGTTTCTGAGCGAGCATTTCGTCCAGCTTTTGCCGAGCGGCATCCAGGCTCTTCTGGCGAGCCTCTTGCATCGCATGCAAACTGGCCAGCGTGGCGTCAGAAGTTTTGTATCGCTCCAGTCGGTTTGCCAAGTCGCCTTTGACTTGATCGACGTTAAAAGTGCGTCCGGCAAATTTGAACGTGCTGCCGCCATTGGTCAAGTCGTCGCGGAGTGAAGTCAAATCGGTGCGGTCCTTCTCCTGCTTTTTGCTCAACTGGTCGATTTCCTGGCTCAGCCGCTCCACTTCCACCTCTTCCTTAGCAATAATCTGCATGTTCTTGCGGATTTCCGGCATGATGTCTTTTACCATGTTGCGGGCCCGGTCAATTTCAAATTCCATGGGCACCGCCTGCTTGACAGAATCTTGAACCCAACCGGCTGCCGTGCCGACGTAACTGTGTAAATGCTTGCCGAAAATCAAAAAGGCCACTGCGGCTCCAGCGATTCCCCAAAACAAAACACGGCGCAACATGGTAGTACCCTCCAGAAAAAGAGCTGAATGCAAGCGGCGAAACTTCGCTTGCCATGGGGGTTCTTCGCTGATGATCAGGAAATCTTGGAAGAGTTTTTGTTTTTTTAAGTTGGTCTGCATGGGTTCGTCATCGGCCGTAGATAAACGACGCTGCTCAACCCCTTGCCGCACCATGTGTTACAATCTCAACGGAGGCTGTTATGCCCAATCCGTTGTCGACTGAAGAACTTATTCGCCGCATCCATGCCGGCCCCGGCCAACTTGTCCTGGTGGTCACCGGAGGCGGCAGCGGTGCAATTAGCGATTTATTGATACAGCCCGGTGGTTCGCGGACGGTATTAGAGGCAATTGTTCCGTACTCCGCGGCTTCGCTGGTGGAATTTCTGCATGCCCGACCGGAGCATTTTTGCTCTGCTCGAACCGCCCGAATGATGGCCATGGCGGCATTTCAACGCGCCCGGCATTTGCAGTTGAGGACAGAAAATGTACCCACATTGCCGGCGGATAGATTAATCTCGGCCGGCGCCAATCCAATTGGCTTGCCAGTCGGCATTTCTTGCACGGCCAGTTTGGCCAGCGATCGGCCCAAGCGTGGGCCACACCGGATTCATGTTGCCATGCAAACTGCGGCGGTAACCGCGACTTATTCGTTGGAACTTACCAAAGGCTGCCGCGCCCGTTGGGATGAGGAAAAGATTACCGTTCAGATAGTGCTGAATGGCATTGCCGAAGCATTTGGCATTCCCGAACGCTTGTCGCTACAGCTGGTCAATGAGGAGAAAATTGAATCGACGCACGCCAGCGCGTCGCAGGAATGGCAAGATTTATTGTTGGGAAAAACAAGGATAGTTCAACCATATTCCACGGCCACAGGACCTCTCCCTCCGCTGAACCACCAAAACGCAACTGCTGAATCTAATAAAGCTCCCCGCATCATTTTTTCCGGCGCATTCAATCCGCTCCATTCCGGACATTTACGGATGGCGGAAATTGCCGCCACCCGGCTTGGCCTGCCTGTGGAGTTTGAATTGTCGATCGAAAACGTCGACAAACCGCCTCTGGACTACACAGAAATTGCACAGCGGGTTGCACAATTTACGGAGAAACAATTACCGCTGTGGCTGACCTGTGCGCCTACGTTCGAGGAAAAATCGCAATTATTTCCCGGTGCCACCTTTGTGGTAGGGGCAGACACTATGCTGCGAATCGGCCAACCATGCTATTACGGAAATGATCTGTCGGCGACAGAATTGGCGATCGCTCGCATTGCCCAGCGCGGCTGCCGGTTTTTGGTGTTCGGCCGCTTGGTTGATCAAGCTTTTCAATCCTGCCGCGATTTGGAATTGCCCGAGCCGCTGCGAAAACTGTGCGATGAAGTCTCTATCAGCGAATTTCGCGAAGATGTCTCGTCGACGCAGTTGCGAACAAAGACCAATGACAAGTGAATACTAAATATCGCCGAGGGCTAGTGCCGTCGTCGGTTAATTGTAGCGGTATCCACAGTGTTGGAGGTAGTTGCGGCATTCGCTTTCGGTGAATAGATCGAGTACTTTGCCGCAGAGTTGCCAAAGTTTGTCGGTGGTTCGCTGGGCACCATCGCGGAGC
>DASRSD010000024.1 GCA_035656635.1 Pirellulales bacterium | reverse complement strand
CATGGTTAATGGTAGCGATGGCGGGAGATAGGTAAGACAGGGCGACATTTGTCCCAACTATAATAGGTACAGTACTTTGAGGCCAGAATGTGACGCTTCGAATATACTCAGTTTTAGGAAAAACAACCGCGCTGCAAAGATGATGGCGCAGCGCAGTAGGAAATACAACACATTTCAGTAGTGCATAAGTTTTTGCAGGAAGTTGAAGTTGAGATAGTCCAACGATGATCGACTCCCAAATTGATTTACCTGCCGGTTAGCGTTCTTTGTTAGGAATCGGAGAGATTCCTCCCCCCAATTCGAGAGCGCGATGGAGTTGGCATGGTTGCATGGACGTGAATTTCAAAACGAATTTCTTCGCCCGATTTTCACAACTCACACGCGCTTGAGCATGCCTGAATACATTACACGTTTACAGTTCTAGCAATAATAATTCATAGAACCGTTAGTTCATGCTGCCCGGGGCTGACGGCGGTTTGCTTCTACCCACCCAGGCTATTAGCTGCCAATAAATGTGCAGAGAATGAATTGATGATTTATGCAAATTCGGAAAGTGCAGACGTTGCGTGGACCGAATATATGGGCGAACTTCCCTGTTTTGGAAGCATGGGTTGACCTAGGCGCGCTAAAAGACTGCGCCTCTGACGAATTGTCTGGTTTTAATGAACGGCTAAAAGCATTTTTGCCGTCCTTGATCGAACATCGATGCAGTGTTGGTGAGCGCGGGGGCTTCTTCGAACGGCTGCGCCGCGGCACATATTTAGCGCATATCTTGGAACATGTGGTGTTGGAATTGCAAACTCTGGCCGGCAGTGATTGCGGATTCGGCCGCACTCGGGAGTCGAATGAAGACGGTGTATATAAAGTTGCCATTGAGTATCAAGAAGAAACGCTGTGCCGAGCTGCTTTGGAGGCCGGCCGCGAATTGTGTCTGGCGGCTGTGGACGACCAGCAGTTTGATGTCGACAGCACCATCAAGCGGCTTCGTTCGTTGTACGAGAACACACGCCTAGGCCCAAGCACAGATGCAATTGTGAATGCTGCTCTTCAGCGTGGCATTCCCGTGCGGCGGCTCAATGATGGCAGCTTAGTTCAACTCGGTTGGGGCTCCAAACAACGGCGCATTTTAGCATCAGAAACCGATCGCACGACGGCCATGGCCGAGACCATTGCTCAAGATAAAGAGTTGACGCGATCACTCCTCCATTCCATCGCAGTGCCGGTGCCAGAAGGCCGACCTGTCGAAAATGCAGCCGATGCTTGGGAAGCCGCTGCTGAAATTGGCCTGCCCGTCGTCGTGAAGCCGCGCTATGGAAATCAAGGCCGTGGCGTCGCCACGAATTTGCGGACTCAAGAGCAAGTGACCGCTGCGTATGCTGCCGCTCGAGAAGAAAGCCGAAACATTATCGTTGAAAAGCATGCCACTGGAGGCGATTTCCGGCTGTTAATTGTCGGAGACAAATTGGTTGCTGCGGCTCAACGACAGCCCGCTCAGGTGACCGGCGACGGCCAGCACACTATTCAAGCCTTGGTCGATGAAGTCAACAGCGATCCGCGCCGCGGTGAAGATCACGCTACGTGCCTGAGTAAAATTCCCTTAGATGCTGTATCCCTGCAAGTGCTTGCCGAACAAGGCTACACGCTCGATTCCATTCCGGCCGCTGGACAACAAGTGCTGATCCGCCGCAATGCGAATTTGAGCACCGGCGGCACAGCGGCTGATGTCACCGATTTTGTTCACCCCGAAATTGCCGCCCGCGCCATTGAAGCAGCCCGCATGGTTGGGCTTGATGTGGCCGGCGTCGACGTGGTTTGTGAAAACATTGGCCGTCCCTTGGAACAACAAAGCGGCGTGATTGTCGAAGTTAATGCCGCTCCGGGTTTGCGTATGCACTTGCAGCCGTCCAAAGGCCAACCACAGTCCGTCGGCGAAACCATCATTTCTACAATGTTCCCCGAGGGACACAACGGTCGCATTCCGGTGGTCGCGGTTACCGGGGTGAATGGCAAGACAACGACGACGCGGTTTATAGCTCACATTGTGCGACAAACCGGTCGCAAGGTGGGCATGACGTGCACCGAAGGCATTTTCCTAGACGATCGTCGATTGGAAACGGGCGACTGTAGTGGCCCGCAAAGCGCACAGAAGTTGTTGATGAATCCCGGTGTCGATGCCGTAGTGCTAGAGACCGCTCGTGGTGGTATCCTCCGTGCCGGCTTGGCGTTCGATCGCTGCGACGTCGCAGTAGTCACGAACATCGGAGAGGGAGATCATCTCGGACTGAACGACATCGAAACACTCGATAAACTGGCCCGCGTCAAACGGGTTCCAGTGGAAGCAGTTTCCAAAGGTGGGACTGCAGTACTCAATGCGGCCGATCCGCTGACAGCAGAAATGGCAAAATCCTGTCCTGGCAGTGTGCTATTTTTTGCGATTGATCCTCAGCATCCTGTCCTGTTGCAGCATTGTGCCGCTGGTGGCCGTGCCGTTTCAGTGCACGATGGAATCATCGTCTTGACGGAAGGCAACCATGAAATACCACTAATGCCCATTGATCGAGTGCCGCTCACGCACGGTGGTCGCGCCGGCTTCCAAGTGGAAAATACGTTGGCGGCGGTTGGTGCTGCCTGGAGCTTAGGATTTACCCGCGAGATTATACGTGCCGGGTTGGAAACGTTTGCCGCTGGTTTGGAGTACGTACCTGGTCGGTTCAATCTGTTGGAAGTTAACGGCGCGGCAGTTGTGGTGGACTATGGCCACAATCCATCATCGCTGATGGCCATCCTCGATGTGCTAAAAGTTTTTCCGCACCAGAATCGAATTGCCGTATATACTGCTGCGGGCGATCGGCGTGACGTCGACATGGTTCGCCAAGGCGAATTGCTCGGCGAGGCATTCGATCGTGTGATTTTGTATGAAGATCATTATGTGCGCGGCCGCACTCCCGGCGAGATCATGACCCGTTTCCGCGAAGGTCTGTCTCGCGCCCAAAGAGTCGAGCACATTGAAGAAGTCTTCGGGGCCATAAAAGCGATTGAAGCAGCTTTATCCGTGTTGCAGCCCGGCGACTTGCTACTGCTGCAAGCTGACACCGTCGACGAAACGGTGGATTATGTCCGTCGCTACTTGGCCACCAATCAAACCGCTCGAGAAGTGACATTGCCAGAAGCGTTGGCCACGGCCCCGGTGTTGGCTCCGGTTGTTACCGGCGAGCCGATTGCAGCATCTGCGGACTCCGGCGTTATCCCTATTCGCTAAGCCGCACGCGGTTTTCTTGGCTTTTATCCAGCCCCGCCAACTTCTTAACCGACGGGCTGTCTCTTTTGCGCACATAATTTCTCGCTGCGTTTTGGCGGCCTAAGGAAGTGCTTCGGCAAAGACAAATTCTAGGTAAAATTGAAGGAAAGTGCATCAATACGCAATTTTTTCCAGGTTGAAATATCAGGGGCAGCCTTCCATGAATTCATTCGCTTCGCTTGCCCCGACGTTAGTGCCCCCTCAGCAAGTGTTGCTGCATTTGGATAACATTGGCAAAACTTATCGGATGGGCGAAGTCTCGGTCGAAGTGCTTAAGCACATTGATTTGCAAATCTTTAGCGGAGAGTTGCTGGTGCTGGTGGGGCCAAGCGGATCGGGAAAAACTACACTTTTGAATCTGATCGGTGGGCTCGATACACCCACGGTCGGCCAAGTGTGGTATCAAGAGCGCGACATTTCCGGTGCTACGCCACGCGAACTGACAAGATACCGCCGCGAAACAATTGGCTTTGTCTTTCAGTTTTACAATTTGGTGCCCAATCTTACTGCACGCGAAAATGTGTTGATAAGCACAGAAATTAGTACTCGACCGATGGATGTCGACGAGGTGCTGGAACTGGTCGGACTAACCGATCGGGCCGATCATTTTCCAGCGCAAATGTCGGGCGGCGAGCAGCAGCGTGTGGCTATTGCCCGTGCCTTGGCAAAAAACCCAGGATTATTGTTGTGCGACGAACCCACCGGAGCACTTGATTTTGAAACCGGGAAAAATGTCCTGAGGCTGTTGGTCGATTTGAAAAACCGCCTGGGCAAAACCATTATGATCATCACCCATAACGGCGCATTGGCTGATACAGCCAATCGTGTGGTTCGGTTGCGCAGCGGACAAATCGTCGAAATTCACGACAACCCGATGCCCAAACCGCCGGAGGAAATCGTCTGGTGAAAGTTCTCAATCGCAAAGTTCTGCGCGAACTGGTGGTTTCTCGGGGCTTGCTCTTGGCCATTACTAGTCTGATTGCTGTAGGCGTTATGTGTTTTATTTACATGCGATCGGCCTGCAACAATTTAGATCAAGCCAAGCAAGAATACTACCAACAGTGCCGGATGGCTGATTTTTGGATCGACCTGAAAAAAGTGCCGCTGGCTGAACTCGATATGCTCGCACAGTTGCCCGGCGTCAGCGAAATTCGTCCCCGCATCCAGTCCTATGCCACGGTAGACTTGCCAAATGTTGTCGAGCCAATCAACGCGTTGGTGCTGTCATTGCCTGACGTGCAGCAGTCGATCATCAACGACATTGTTCTCACTCGCGGCAGCTATTTCACCGAACAGCATCGGAATGAAGTGATTATTAACGACACGTTTGCCCGGCTCCACGGCTTACATCCAGGCCAATGGATTCATCTTTTGCTGAACAATCGCCGCGAACAGTTATTCATTGCCGGCACAGCGATTTCCAGCGAATTTGTGTACTTGATGAATCCTGGCAGCTTGGCCCCCGACCGGGAACATTTTGGCGTGTTTTATGTGAAGCAAACCTATGCGGAAGAAGTATTCGACATGGACGGAGCGGCCAATCAAGTAGTTGGCGTGCTGGACGCAGAGTGGCGCGATCGATCCGACGAAATCTTGCGCCGCGCGGAGTATTTGTTAAACGATTATGGTGTCTTTTCCACCACAGCCCGCAAAGATCAACCTTCAAATCGGTTTTTGAGCGACGAAATTCGCGGGCTGGGAGTGTTCGCCCAATTTATGCCGGCAATTTTTCTTGCCGTGGCCGCACTAGTTTTGAACATGCTCATGGTTCGCTTAATCGACCAGCAACGAAACGTAGTGGGCACACTGAAAGCCTTAGGCTATTCCAACTCACAGATATTTTGGCACTTTTTAAAGTTTGGCGGCGCGGTTGGCTTGTGCGGCGGCGTGCTAGGATTGCCGCTTGGTTATGGCATGGCGACGTTTGTCACGTCGGTGCTGCGCAATTTTTTCGAATTTCCGCATCTGCAGAATGTGGTATATCCCGACTTGTATATGACCGGCTTGGCCATCAGCCTGGGATGTTCACTCGTCGGTTCATGGCAGGGAACTCGCGGAGCTTTGAGGCTGAGTCCGGCGGAAGCCATGCGTCCCAAGCCGCCGGTCGCCGGTGGGCGCATTTGGCTGGAGCAATTCACTCACTTTTGGCAGCGGCTAAGTTTCGGTTGGCGAATGGTGCTGCGGAATGTCATTCGACACAAAGCACGCACGGCTGTGGGAATTTTCGCGGCCTGTATGGGAGCAGCGATTTTAACTACCGGTTTCATGCTTCGATTCGGCATCGAATACATCATCGATTTCCAATTCGAAAAAGTAATGCACAGTGATGTCGATTTGGGCTTCAAGGACGAACATGGCTGGGATGCACTACAGGAAGTTCGAAATTTGTCGGGCGTTGATTATGCCGAACCCACTTTGGACGTAGCATGCGAATTTTTTCATGGTTCGAATCGTCATAAAGGGAATGTCACAGGCTTAGTCTCGGCAGGGCGGCTGCTTGTTCCGCACGATCAAGCAGGCCGCATCGTGACCATCGAGCCTGTTGGATTGACCATGAGTCGCAAACTTGCCGATTTATTACAAGTCACCCGCGGCGACACCGTGCTGATGCAACCCATCAAAGGCTTACGGCGAACTTGTGAAGTGCCCATCGCGAACATTTCCGACAGTTACGTGGGTCTGGCAGTATATGCCAACATCGAGTATCTGAGTCGGCTGATCGGCGAAGAATTGGCCCTTACGGGCGTTGAAATTCAGACCGATCCGCGCGCAACCAAATTAAGCGAAATGCTGAAGGAGATCAAAGAATTGCCGGCATTGCAGAATTATTCGGCTAAAGCAGACGCCATTCACAATTTGGTGGAAACCGCTCTGAAAACTCAGATGATTTTCATCGTGCTGCTGTCGCTGTTTGCGGGCATTATTTTTTTCTGCAGTCTGCTTAACACATCGCTGATTGGTTTGGCAGAGCGACGACGAGAAGTGGCGACCCTGCGGGTCGTAGGTTATACCAGCTTTCAAATCGGTGGCTATTTCTTGCGCGAAAGCATGTTGGTGAACTTACTCGGCACACTGTTGGGCTTGCCTACAGGATATGCTTTAACGTTGTGGCTAACGAAGGTGCGGTTCGATACCGAAATGTTTCGCTTTCCGTTGGTCACGCGGCCGGCAGTGTGGTTGTTGGTGATTGGCTTAGCAATTGTCTTTTGCTTGGCCGCACATTTTTTCGTCCAGGCAGCAATTAACCGCATGGATTGGCGCGAGGCCTTAAATGTGAAGGAGTGATCTGCCAACCGCAGAAATTGACATTTGGCGGCATTTGTCCGGTATTCGAATAACGTACAATTTCAAGAGTCGTACAAAGTCCTGAGTCCTGAACCCGCCTATGCGTACTTGGATGATTGCTGCCCTCGCCGCGGTTGCCATCATACTGGTGGCAATCGTTGCCAGCGCGCTCAATGGAGGATTGCCGGTGGAAGTCGCGGCCGTGGTCCGCGGCAAGATTCAGGAGTTTGTCGAGGAGCGGGGTAAAACCCGGTTGCCGCAAACTTACAATATTACGATGCCGCAGGACGGTCGCATTTCCGCTATCGATTTGGTCGAAGGAACGCCAGTGCATCAAGGCCAGATCGTGGCCCACATTATCACTTCTGATTTAGATTTGGCGGTCGAGGCGGCGACTGCTGCCGTCGAGCGTCTGAAAGCTTCGATACGTGAAAAAGACGATGTCAGCGTGGAAACTACCGGATTAAAGCAATCGCTTAGTTACGTTGACTCGATCGACCGCACCGTGGAAGCTGCCAAGGCCCAAGTGGAATCCGGCCGGGCAAAACTCGATTACGCCAATAATAATACTGATCGAGTCCGCAAAATGTACCAAACCAAGACTGCCACACAGGACGAGTACGAGCAGGTCCAATTGCAGCAAGTGCAGGCCGGCGTCGAATATCAGCAAGATTTGCTGGTTGAACGTGCTATTGAGGCCTTGCAAGCGGCCACCGCACTGCTGCCCACAGGCGTGCGACAATATATCGACCGCAAAGGACTTACCCATGACGTGCTAAAAATGCAGCTCGAGGAAGCTAATGTGCGGTTGAAGGAAATGGACCGGGATCGTAACCGCGGTGAACTCCGTTCTCCAGTCGATGGCGTGGTGTTGGAACGCGACATTAGCGATGAACGTCAAGTCGCTGCCGGCACCGTCCTCTTGAAAATTGGCCGGTTGGAAAATTTAGAATTAGAAGCCGATATTCTTAGTCAAGACGTTGTCAACGTGAAAGAAGGGGACCCAGTAGAAGTCACCGGTCCAGCCATTGGCGCCACATCGGCGCGTGGCCTGGTAAAGCGAATTTATCCCGCAGGTTTTACCAAAGTTAGTTCCCTTGGAGTCGAACAACAACGTGTGAAAGTGATCATGGCGTTCAATCCGGACGATTTGGCGCGCTTGCGAAAAGACCGCTATTTGGGAATCGACTATCGCGTTCGAGTTCGGGTATTTACTGCACAAAATGACAATGCGCTGACGGTGCCTCGCTCTGCACTTTTTCGCGGTGGTGACGGTAAGTGGTTAGTGTTTGCCATTCGCGAGGGTCACGCCCGACTGCAACCGATCGAAACCGGTTTAATGAACGACGAAATGGCGGAAATCACCCATGGCCTGCAGCCCGGCGAATTGGTTGTCCTGGCTCCTGAAAGCGGGTTGAAAGACGGCACGCGAGTGAAGCCTATTTTGCGCGATCGTGGGACCAACAACCAACTACAGGACGGCGATTGACGAACAAAGATTTCGACGCCCCCGGTGTCAAACATTCAAGAGTACGCCGTTAAACATTCAGACACCAAGCGACAATTGGGCCCAGCCTCCAACCATGCAAATCAAAGATAATACTTTCCTCATCACCGGGGGAGCCAGCGGATTGGGCATGGCTTGTGCTCGACGACTAGTTGCAGCCGGGGGACAAGTGGTGATAGCTGATTTGAACGAAGCGATCGGCCAAGCATTCGCAGTGGAATTGGGCCGGGCCGCACGGTTTGTTCATACTGACGTAACCAGCGAACACGACGCAAAGGTAGTAATTGAGACGGTGCAACGCGAATTTGGTCCGCTTCAAGGCTTGGTACAATGCGCAGGAATTTTGGGAGCAGCGCGGCTTGTCGGTAAACACGGTCCACACGATATGGCACTGTTTGAGCGCGTGATCCGAGTAAACTTAATTGGCACCTTCAACATGCTGCGGTTGGCGGCAGCAACAATGTCAACCAACACGCCCCATAGCAACGGCGAGCGTGGCGTCATTGTCAACACCTCCTCTGTGGCTGCATTCGAAGGGCAAATCGGACAGGCTGCTTATGCCGCCAGCAAAGGTGCGGTCGCCAGCCTCACCCTGCCCGCGGCCCGGGAACTGGCGCGGTTTGGTATTCGCGTGTTGGCAATTGCACCGGGCATTTTCGAAACTGCCATGATGGCCGCCACGACCAATGAATTGCGAAAGTCGCTCAGCGAGCAAATTCTCTTTCCACCGCGCTTCGGCAAACCGGAGGAATTCGCCCAATTGGTGCAATCGATCATCGAAAATACCTACCTCAACGGCACCGTCATTCGACTGGATGGAGCTGTGCGGATGCAAGCGAACTGATGCGCTGCAGTGTAGTGTTCAATTCACTGACATTCGTGCAAACACCCCGGCGTTTAATCGGCGGCCGCCGACCGCACAGAGCGATAATTTTCCCATCTCAACTTGCCCGACGCGCTGGGCAAAGCCAGCGGTGATCAGGCACTCGGCTAAACGGCGCGAATGGTAGCTTGGTGCATGGCAAGTGAGCAGCAGGAAGCGTGGCTGCGAACCAGTCAATTCGCGGCACATGCTCAGTATTTCTGGTAAGTGATTGTCAAGTTTCCACGGCTCACCTCTGGAACCGTGGCCGTAACTGGGCGGATCGAGAATTACGGCATCGTATTGTTGCCCACGTTTGAGCTCTCGACGGGCAAATTTGAATGCATCGTCCGCAATCCAGCGAATTGGGGCAGGCGACAAGCCAGAAAGCGTTGCGTTGCGGCGAGCCCAGGTTACGACGTTTCTAGCGGCATCGACGTGAGTAACTTCTGCCCCTTGAGCCGCCGCCGACAGCGTGCTCCCCCCGGTGTAAGCGAATAAATTCAGAACTCGCAACCGCATTCCACTCGTTTGTGCTCCAATCCAATCCCAATTTTCGGCCTGTTCGGGAAATACGCCCACGTGGCCGAACGGCGTGAGTTTAAGTTCAAGCCGGATTTTGTGATGGCGAATCATCCATGTGGCCGCCATCTCGCTCGAAATAATCCAGCGACCGCGTTCGGATTTGAATCGCTCGGCTCGAGAACTCTTGCCGCAAGAAATCTCGAATCGCGCCCCCGCCTCGTTCCATAATTCCGGTCGAGCAAATTTAACCCCATCGGCCACAGGACAAGGCCGATCTAGTACAACAGTTCCGAAACGCTCCAGCTTCCGACCGTGGCCGAAATCGAGGAGCTCGTATTCGTGAGCTGTGAACATGTGCTACCGCTGGTGCACAGGAGCGGCCAGGGTGATTGCAACGGGGGTCGCGAACCATCCGCCGACTGTGGCGCAAGGAATCATCAGCGCCGTGGCCAGCGCGGTCAGCCAAACTGGCCCGGAATCACCCAAAATCGCCAGCACCGCTAAGCTCAACGGTGTGGCCAGCGCCCCGGCGCACAAGGCGTGGCGAATTGGATTGCAACCCGCGATCATAGCGGCTGAATACCCTCCAATGACGCACATGATTAACCCGCCGGCTGCGCAAAAAATTGCGAACAACAGCGAACTGGGTAATTGTGCCACGATGGTTTCCGCCCCACTGCCGCGGACAAGCATTCCTGCAATTGCGGCCACGCCCAAGATGGTCGTCATCGCCAGCGATCCACTTACTATGGCGGCGGCTCCCAACACAACCGCACGAATACTTCGCAGGTAACCAGCGTCATCGGACATTGCAGGCAAATCGGTAGTTGGGGAATTCATGGTGCAGCTCGCTGAAGTTCAAGTTGGTTTGGAACTTTCATTATGATTGCCAACTTTGAACATTTCCAATCGTCCTTTTGTGTTTCCTATCGGGGCTACCCAGCATCGTCAATTTGCATTTTCAATTCGATATAGCTCTTTCTTCGTGCGTACAATCAACGAATGCCCCACAACCGCCGGCGATGCCATGCACCCGGCATCCAAATGATTTTCCGCCAGCAGCTCGTATTTTCGACCGGGCTTTAACACCGGCGCGGTGCCGTCTTCGTCGAAAAAGTAAATTTTCCCGTCAGCATACACGGGCGAAGCGCTAATGTTTCCGCCGTGACGTTGCGTCCATATGCTCTCGCCGGTAAGGGCGTCAATGGCCGACATAATGCCCGTGTCGTTCGAAATGTACAGCAATCCGTCCAGCAAAATCGGCGACCCGCGCGAGGGAATGCTTCGGCCCGCTTTGGCTTTCCAAACCACTTGCTTGGTGATATCGCCGGACCCGTTGGGCTTGAACGCGAACAAACCAAAGCCGCCGGCTGGAGCAATGCAATAGGCCAAACCGTTGCTGTAGAGCGGCCGGGCCGCGGCATTCATGCCGCCGGAGCGAATGCGCCATAGTTCATCGCCGGTAGCCGGATCGTAGGCAATGGTTGCCCCGGCGCTGGGGCTAATCAACTGTCGCCGGCCGTCGGATTCGATCACTTGCGGCGTGCTAAATGCTTTGTGGTAATCGCCGTTGTCGGTGCCGTAATCGATATTCCGATCGCGCCGCCACACGGTTTCGCCGGTGTGTTTGTTCAGACCGACCAAGTAGTTGTAATCGAATCCGTCGAAGGTGAGGATCAACAAATCGTCGACAATGATCGGCGAGGAACCCGGCCCGCGGAAATGGTTGCACGGCAAATCCTGCCGGCTCCACACTTTTTCTCCGCTGGCGGTGTCAATGGCGGCCGTGCCGTGCGCCCCAAAGTGCACGTACACCCGGCCCGCTTCAATCGCCGGGGTGGGCGAAGCATAACTGTTGTATGGATGACAGAATTGCGGCTCGGCGATGTCCCAGAGCTTAATGTCGCGCAAAATTTCGCCGCTTTTCAAATCGACGCACATGGCAAACATTTGCTTGCCATCTTCCGGAGCCGTGGTGAGCCAAATCTGATTGCCCCACACCACCGGGCTGCTCCAGCCTTTGCCGTGAATGGGGGTTTTCCAGCGCACGTTTTCCGTTTCGCCGAAGGTGGTCGGCAAGCCCGTGGCATCCGACATGCCGTCGCCGGCCGGTCCGCGAAACTGCGGCCAATTCTCGCCTGCCGCGGAAATTCGCCCGGCCGACCATGCCAAGAGCCCAAGACAAACCAGCGCCATCGCCTGCCAAACAGGCCGACGATTACCATCCGCAGCGACAGGCAACGTGAAAGTGAACAGCATGGCTTGAGTATATCGAACGGGGCCGCCTGTTGCATCCGCGGCCAGCGCTTCGCACCTCCGGGCGCTTTCCATCAGGCTTACTTGCGAGAGCGAAAATCGCCGCGGTGCACTACCGGATGGGCTACCATGGGCACTTTTATCCCGAATTTTTATTTTCGCGCCAAAACCGCGCTCGTTTGCCTGGTGCGCAATCTCGCCGGTGCGGCAAATCCGCGGATGGTCGTCCGCTTGCCAGTGACAGAACGCATCGAGTTTGCGTACGGAATTGTGCATTTTCGGTTGATTGTTGGGCGAGGGAAGTGACTAGGGGCTAGTGGTTAGGACTAGTGGCTAGGGGCTAGTGATTAGTGGCTAGTGTGTGACAGCGTGATGGGGTGAGTGGGTGAGCAGGTGATCGGGTAAAGAGGTGAGGCGGTGAGGAAGTGCATTGCACAACTTCAGCCACAAGCCCTCGGCTCTGGTTCCTCAGCTCTAGCCACTAGCCACTGTCCTGTGTTCGCGCATTTTACCAAACGAGTGGCCCAATTTTCCCAAGATTTTTTTGCCCATAGCCCGACTGTGTCAGTCGGGCAGTTCGGTCACCCGCTGGGGCATAACATGCCCGGCTTTAGGGCCCGCAGATTGCACCAAACTACTTGCCGCAGTAGTCGATGGCGCGGGCGATTTCGGTTTTCAAATCGGGGCGGGCCACAATGCGATCGACGAAACCGTGCTCCAGCAGAAATTCGCTAGTTTGGAAGCCCTTGGGCAGCTCAATGCGAATGGTGGCCTTGATGGTGCGCGGCCCGGCAAAGCCGATCAGGGCTTTCGGCTCGGCAAAAACTAAATCTCCCAGCGAGGCAAAGCTGGCGGCCACGCCCCCCATCGTCGGATTCGTAAGGACGGAAATAAACAATCCGCCAGACTTATGGTAGCGGGCCAAGGCGGCGGAAACTTTTGCCATTTGCATCAGCGATAAAATGCCTTCGTGCATTCGGGCGCCGCCGCCCGACCCGCTGATGATGATGAGCGGCAGTTTTTCCTCGGTGGCGCGTTCGGTCAGGCGGGTGAGCTTTTCGCCTACGACCGAGCCCATGCTTCCCATGATGAACGCGGAATCGGTCGCGCCAAAAGCCACGCGGCGGGCGCGAATCATGCCGGTGCCGGTCAGGGCGGCATCGCTCAAGCCGGTCCGTTTTTGCTCGGCCTTCAGACGCTCGGCATACGGCTTTTTATCGGTGAAGCCCAGCGGATCGGTGGGCAACAATTCCTCAAACCATTCCTCGAAGGTGCCCTCGTCCAGCACTTGCCCAATGCGCTCCTGGGCCGACACGTACAAGTGATAATTGCATTCCGGGCAGACGTTCAGCCGCCGCGCAACCTCTTTTTTGTAGAGCGTGGCCTGACAACCGGGGCATGGTACCCAGAGCCCCTCGGGCACCCCGCGCTTGGGACGACGGGGGGCTGGAGGCTCCCCGGCTGCGGATTCAATTTCGCCTGTGGCCACGAATTGGCTCGCTTTCCCTGGACGCAAAATCCTCGGCTGTATTCTAGGTGCTCGGCCGCACTCGGTCCGCAGATAGGTTCCGATCAGCGGAACAAGCCAAGTTTAACCGGTTTTTAACCGCATGTCGCTGGGAATTTGCGGCGTTTATTGGAATTAGAGTGCCCAATTCCGGCCAGCGTCACATGGTTTTTGCGGAAATTGGCCGGGGTGACAGCCGCTGCGGGCAGATTTCTGGGGGGTGCGTCGATCGGGTATTATCTGGCCGAAGCCACCCGACTGACACAGTCGGGCTATATAAATAACGCTATGTAAATAACGCGCTATGTAAATAACACAGTCGGGCTATGTACAAGCCGCTGCACGGGAGTTATTGCGGCGTGAACTTTGCCCCACGGTAGACCAGCACGGGGGCATGGGCTTGCTTGGCCGGCGGAGCGGGCGCATCCACGCGATTTTTTTCCACGGTCCCGGCGGCGGCATTTGTCGGCTTTCCGTTCACCGCAGTGCCATTGATTGCCGGGGCGGGTTGGGGGGGCGCGTCTTTATCCAAGTTCATAATCTCGATCCGGCTACCGCCGTTCGATACCTGCCATAAATCGCTCCAGGGCGTGCCTTGAATGCGGTGCTGAATTAAGCTGGCCAGCGGTTCCGGAATGACCAGCGCGATGGTGCCGGTGCGGTGTTTGCGAGCCAACTTTACCAGGGCCTCGGTAGCCCGTTCGATGGCCGCGGCCAGCATTTCTCCGTCGGGAGGCTGGATGGTTTCGGGTCGCTCCTGCCACTGCTTATAAACCTTGGGCTGCTTCAAACGAACTTCCTCGACCAGCATTCCCTGCCAACGCCCCATGTTCACATTCTGCAGGCGGTCGATGGATTTTGGCTTTAATTCCAGGCGTTGGCCGATAATGGCGGCGGTTTCCTCGGCGGCTTGCGACGGGGCGCAATACAACGCTTTGGCCTGCAGAGGCTGCAGCTTCTCGGCGGTTTGAGCGGCTTCTTCTCGACCGGCATCGCTCAATGGAATGTTGAGGATGCCTTGAATTCGCGCCTGAAAGTCGAAATCGGTTTTACCGGGTCGAACCAGTATTAATTGGGCCATATAGGAGGTGTGAATTTACAACCATCCGGCAGCCGCGGAACATCCGCGGCGTATGGGACGGCAATAAACCAACGAAGATTGATACCGTGCCCCTGGCATGGACGGTTCGGGAACGTGTCCCGCATGAATCAAGCATCTGCCAATCGCAATGCGCGACCACAAAGGCTGCTATCACGAAAGTGATGGAAGAGGGATGGAAGTGCCGCGTCGTCAGACAACTGCCCACCTTGGGCAGCCGGAGGACGACTTTATAGTAAGTGTTTGCACTCCCGATTTTGGCGGTCAAAACATGCTGACCGTGTCGGCCGAACTGATTCCCACTGTCCTGCAAAGGCTCCGGCCGTAAACTTGATTGTAGCAGCTTTTTTTGAACCGAGCCATGCGGACCAATCGCGATTTTCCATAAAGCAATGCGGTGAAAGAATTTAAGTGTTGGTGAGTTGATTTCAGGCAATTGGATTGCGATCAGTCAAATACCCCTCAAAGGATGTATTTTGCCGCCCGCACGCCATCTAGGGGGCACGGCTTTAGTGTTTGGCCAAATCGTCGCTGCGGGGAAGATCCGCCAGGCTTTGGAGCCGGAACACTTCCAAAAATCGCGGGGTGGTGAAGTATTTCGCCTGGCTTGGTTTGCCTTCTCCGCGCTCTAGCCGCAGAAGCCGGCGGCGGACCAAATGCCGCAGAACATGCCCGCTGGGCGCCCCCCGCAGGCGATTCACTTCCGCCGCGGTCAGCGGCTCGTTGTAGGCGACCATGGCCAGCACCTCGATGGCCACGGGCGAGAGCCGAGTCGCCCGAGTTCGCCCCAGCATTCGTTCCTGAACGGGGCCGAATTCGCGCTCTAGCACCAAACGATAGCCGGCGCCTTGAGAAGCGATGGTGTAGGGGGCGCCGTTGGCCAAGTACTGGGCATTCAAATCGCAAATTAAGGCATCGATTTCTTCCGCAGTTACGCCGCGCATCAGCCCGGCCATTTGCTCGCTGGTGAGCGGCAGATTGTCGGGCCGGCCGACAAACAGCATGGCTTCCAAAATTGCGCGGGGGGTGATGGGAAAGGCATCGTCGGGCGTGGCCTCCGCGGGGACCGGCGAATCGGGCTGGGCGCGGTTCTGCGCGACTTCGTTGGTGTCTGCCGCCAGAACCGGATCGCCGGCGACAACCAGGGGCGTACCGGACGATTGGCTGGACGGCCCCAGCATGGCCGCAAACGCCTGGCTGAGTTGATCCAGCGACATGCCGGACGATTCGCCCTGCGCCGCCGGCTGCGACTTGTCGGTTGAGTTAGCCATGATAGAACTATAGCGCTCGCCGTCTGGGCGGGACAAGATGAAATCGGATAGTCGGACAATTTGAGTATGGCCGAATCGCCCGACTGACACAGTCGGGCTATGTGTAAATTATCCAAATATTTGAAATCGTTGAATTTCAAATCCGCATGCCGACTTTCAGATGCGCCAGGGCATCGTGCGCCAACTGTTCTTCCGATTCGAACATGCGGCGCCAAATTTTGGTGGCCGCTTGCACTGCCGGCAGCGCCATGCCAAATGCCTCGACCACGAGCCAGCCGTCGAAATCCATTTCTCGAAGTGCGTCGAAAACTTCCGGCCAGGCGATTTGCCCCTGGCCCGGCGTCCCGCGGTCGTTTTCCGAAACGTGCACCATTTCCAAATACGGTGCAGACGCCCGCAGGGCCGCGGCAGAATTTTTCTCTTCAACATGGGCATGGAACGTGTCGAACACCATTCGGCAGCGCGGATGATTGACGGCCTGCACAAATTGAATCATGTCGGCCGTATGGTTCAGAAAATAACACTCGAAGCGGTTTAAGAATTCCAACGCCAGTGTTACGCCCACTTCGTCGGCATGTTGGGCCACTTGCCGCATGCTTTCGACACCCCAGCGCCATTCGTCTTCCGTCCGGCCGCAGCCGGTGAACTCTCCCAGCGCCGAGTGAAAGGGACCCATCAGAATTTCGGCTTCCAAAGCCTGGCAGCAATCAAGCGTGCGCCGGGTAGCATCTACGCCGGCGGCGCGAATTTTAGGATCGGCACTAATGGGGTTATCGGCCGCAGTGCGAACCGTGGAAGCGGTGCGCCGCAAATCGAGATTATCTAAGTGCCGCGCCCAGGCACGATAATCCACACTCAGATCGTGAATGGGCACTTCCACGCCGTCCCAGCCCTGCTGCTTCAACATCTCCAACACCGGCAGCAGGCCTTCGTGCAGCCGATCGGTCCACAACAGCAGGTTGATGCCAAAGGGCATGGCGACGGTGAGGAGTTGGGGTGATGAGAAGCGATGTCCGAGCCGGGCTGTCCCCAGCCTGGTGTGCTTAAATCCCAGAACTGAAATCACAAAACAACTAGCCCCAGTCCGCTCAGCCGGCCAGCCGCTTTTGCTCCGGGTTGTTCTCCAGGAGCAGCTCCGCGGCCTGGGCGTTGATTTGCTGCCGGGCAGCAGCAATCACGCCAACAAACGCTTCCTGCAACGGGGGCAGTTGCACGCGAAACAGCACCTGGTTCAATCGGAACAGTAGTTTCGCATCGTCGGCGTAATCGTACAAGAAGCGGACTTGTCGAAACCGGTCGATAAACCATGCCAGCCGGTCGGTGGTGTTTCGCGCCAAGGCATTGACGGTGCGCTCGATAAGCGTAGGGTCGACCGTTTCCATCGCGGCATAATATTTGTCTAACAGGGCCGGATTGCGCTCGATCAGGGCGGCATCGAGCAGCAGTTCCAACAAAATGTGCCCCAAGACGCTAGGCCGCACGCCTTCTTCCGTGGGAAGCGCATCGCGGCAGAGAACGGCCAATTTCCAGGAAAGCTGATTGAAGGCTTCGGTATTGTGAAACCAGGCGTCGTCGTGATGATGCTGAGCGATGCCCCGCGCCACGGCCGCCACCTGCGGATCGCTGGCAGTGGCAAATTCCGCCGCTTGGCTGGGGCGAGTTCGCACACGCCGATCGGCCACGCTCAGCCAATCGGGCACGGCCGTGCCGGCCAGCAAATAAGGGTCTTCGATAAAGCGATAACCGTGGGCGAAATAGTTCATGGCATGTACAGCATTATTCGCCGTCCGGAGAGTTTGGCAACTTTGCCGGGGCGGCTCGGCGAACTTCGCTATTCGGCTGCTGCTCGATGAACTAGGATGATGGTTGGCTTGGCATTTGTGCCCTCGTAGCTCAATTGGATAGAGCATCGGATTTCTAATCCGGCGGTTGCAGGTTCGAGTCCTGCCGGGGGTACTCCACCATTGGCATGGTTACGCAAGGTGTCGCAACTCCCGGTAAAAACGATGGGTGGTCTTGATTCTTGCGAGTTGTTGCGTGTCGTTTCGGCCGGTTGCTGCACCGGATTATGCACCGCTTGGCACGCTGCATCAAAGTGGTCATCGGTCACTTGAAGATAATGCTTGGTGGCCACGGCTTGGCTGTTCCCAATCCAGGCGCAAATTACATGCAGCGGGAATGATTCTGCCAGTTCCGTCTCCCGGGTGCTGCGAAGATTTTGAAAAAGCTTGGGCCAAGGCTTTAATCCCGCTTTGGCAATAATCCGCTCCAATTGGGTTCGCAGGTTTTGATTCTCATTTCGATACCGGGTAATGATAAATTCTGTTCCTGGTTCCGCCTCGTCAAAGGCCTGCTCCAAATAAGGCCGCAATTCTGGGAACAGCGGCACGACCCGACTTTCCTTTCCTTCGTGGTGCTCGGTCTTTGGCGAACGCACGGTAATGCGACCGCGCTGCCAATCAACGTCGCCCCACCGCAACGCCAAATGTTCTGAGGGACATCGCAGTCCGCCAAAGCGGCTGAGAGCAAACAGCAACTTCCACTGGTTACCAGGGCACGCTGCGAGTACCTTCTCGGCCTCGGCCCGGCTAACAAAATAGAATTTTTCGCTGTTTGCCTGCACCGTAATGCCCTTCATCTCCCCAAACGGATTACTTTCGATGAGTCGGCGCTTCAGTGCCGCCCGGAAGAATTGTCTCGCCCGGCCGCAATGCCGGCGGGCAGTGTTGATCCCTAACTTTTGCTTGACGACTTTGCTGCCCTGCTTGACTTCGTGTTGCAGAAGCCAAATACGCCATTCTTCGGCGTCTCCTTCGGTCACTTCGGCCATGAGCTTGTTAGCTCCAAAATAGGCAAGCAAATTGCGGCGGACTTGCAACAGATTAATATGGGTTCGGGGCTTAAGATCGGTTCGTTTGGACAGATAATCGTCGATAAATGGGCCCAGTTCGGCGAGTTCAGATTGGGTTCGTTTCGGCACCAATCCAACTGCGGACAGTTTGTCGTACAACACGGAGTCGAGCGTGCTAATCCACTTTGCGGTCTCGCCGTCAACACTGATCTTCGTTACCGCCGCCGCATTCAAGGCTTCAATCTTCAATTTGACTTCGTTCACCATCTTCATGGGCATTTTACCGAGGCGCACTGACCGCCGTTTGCCATCTGCGGCAACGAACTGAATCGTTCGATTTCCATTTCTATCCCGCGAAATGCTGGCCATTGTCCTTTTTGCCTTTCGTTATGGATTCGTCGAAAGAAAAGCGGATTGTATAAGCTGTGGCGACTGGATCATTCTATCCAATTGCGCGTGCATTGGGATCGCCCCCAGTTTGTTGACGTGTAATCCATGCTTCCAAAGCCGATCGGCTAAATAGCAGTCGGCGACCGATGCGCAAATGCGGTAGTTGCTGAGTATGAACCAGTGTCCAAACAGTACGCTCCGACAGATTCAGCGTTCGAGCGGCTTGTTTAATGGACAACAGCAAAGGCAATTGTGGTTCACCTAGACGTTGTTCGCCGTTCATGATTGAATTCCCGCTAGAAGCCGACCAATGAGAAAATGCCTTCCCTCTTTCAAGCCACGGGTAAATGTTCCTGGAAATTCCAGCCGCCAACTTCGCGCAGTAGAACAGCACGTTGTGTGCGATCCGGCGCACTTTTGCATGTTCGTGCCGGCATCTCGTTGAATGTTTGACCGTCCAGCAATCTGCCAGTTTT
The DNA here is from genome assembly GCA_035656635.1 of Pirellulales bacterium. Classification (NCBI taxonomy): domain Bacteria; kingdom Pseudomonadati; phylum Planctomycetota; class Planctomycetia; order Pirellulales; species Pirellulales bacterium. The sequence goes on along the minus strand of DASRSD010000024.1, from coordinate 27,790 downwards.
TGATTTATGCACTCCGCCCCACTGCTTGAAGAAGAACGGAATACCGGCGGCGCAGCACTGCTCTTGAATGCTTACGACCCAGGACTTTTCCATGGGCCGAGCACCATGACCGCTCTCGCCGCCGACAATGACCCAATGAATGCCGGTCAGATCGATTGTTCCCAGGTCTTCCAATAGTGGCTCGATGGAAAGAAATCGGACTGCCGCCGGGGATTGGCGAAGAACTTCGATCCTCGGCAGACCGTATTTGCGATCTTCGACGCTGACACCCCACCAGATATGGTCGAGTCCGGCAACGTACCCAAGCTGCGTTTGCAGCATCTCTCGCATTTTTTGGGCGCGTTTAGTCAACACCTGGTACGTATGCCAATCGGCCATCTGCATTATCACCGCGACCTGCCGGATGTAGCTGTCCGGCACACCCTGCTGAAACAAATCGCTCATCGAATTGACGAAAACCATTTTGGCTTTGGACCATTTGAGTGGCTCAGCGAGTTTTTCGGGAACCAGGCGAAGGTCGAATCCCTGCTCGTAGGGATGGCCTGGAACTCCCCGAAAACGTTCGGCAAAGGTTGCTGCGTAACAGTGCTTGCAACCCGGGCTGATGTTTGTGCAGCCACGCACCGGATTCCAAGTTGCATCGGTCCATTCGATTTGAGAATTAGCGCTCATAATTTTCTCCAACGGAATTGTGATTGGTTTCCATAAACAACCGCTTGCTCGTAATTCAGGGCAAATTGTGATATGGACCGCTACTAGCGGCCGATGGGCAACCTTGTTCGATCCAGCGGTCGATTTGCTCACGCCGCCAGCGAACGCTGCCGCCGATCCGCAACGGTTCAGGCAGCCTCTTACCGCTGAGCAATCGCCAAATCGTGCGTTTGGAAACGCTCAAAATTGTAGCTAGCTCGTCGGCGGAAATGAGCGATACTGAACTGGCAGCGGAACTGGCCGAAATTGTTTCGATGGATGATCGAGATTTCATCGCAGGCGCTCCCGATTGTTTTGATCGCCAGCTGTCACTGGTTGGTCATGCTTGACGGTCATTGTCACGCTTCTTTTCATCGTCTCGGGTATCGCGGTCGCGTTTGTGCTTCGGACGACGGCGCCGGCGGTCGCGTCGTTCTTCGTCACGATCGCGGCTAGGACACTTTGGAATACGCCGGCCGATGAAACGTCGCGTGTCATCTTTGGTCCATGGACGCAGGAATTGCGCTTCGCTTGGCCGTGGCACGAAGTCGGGCACCGATGCATCGCGGGGTATGAGCAGTTCGTCGAAAAGCTGGTCGCTGGGGATGTTGGCCTTAAAGGTGCCAATCGAGCGCATCACGTGGTACCCAGAGATGCCGTTTTCGTAGTTGCACTCGTCGATCGACATCAGTTCGCTGGGCATCACCAGTCGCCGGGTTTCCAAATGCTTGGAGGTCGTTGTTGAATTGCCGTTTTTACCGCTGGTAAAACTCTCGTGAACGACGGTCCGTTCCTGATCGCCGATCAGTCGCGACAGAAACTCAGCGGTATCGACGCACTCCAAGCGACCAATCCAGCGATTCGCGATCTGGCCAAGGATTTCTGAAGCAAAATACTGGCCGTAATTCGATTGGTCACGTAAGGCGCTAATTGACTGCATTGCCATAGCCACGCAGCCGCCTTTCGACCTTCCTTTTTTCATCAACGAAACGAGATTCGGGAGCCGCCCTCCAATCTCGGTCACTTCGTCCAAGAAATACCACGTCTGCCGGGTGAAACTCTCCGACTGACCCAAGAGCAGATCAACGCTGCGCCGAAACATACAACGATTGATCGCGTCAATCGGAATGCGGCTCGCTTCACTGTTGCCCAAAATCAGAATCCAATTTTCCTTGATCCAGTCTTCGAGCGAGAACCGATTCGTGGCCGTGTCCCAGGCCGCGGCGACTGGTTCAAAACGCAGTAACTTCGTCGCCACGGTCGACATAATATTGGCGACAAGCCGCTGATCGTGTCGACTAAAATATTGCTCGATGATATCGCGGGTTTGGGGATGACGTTTCAAGACGGCCTTGATCCGCCGTTCTGACTTAAGCACGCGCACCAAATCACCGAATGTCCAATCGGCGCCAGTCAACATAAAACTCAACATCACGCCGATCAGCCAAGCGCGCGCGGCGTCGCTAAAAAACGGTTGCGATTCGTGCGTTTCGGGAATCAATGTGAAGCCAATCTCGACGGCGACGCGCGGCTCGCGGATATCGGCGCACATGTTCCACGCCCAGCCGCGCTGGTCAAACGGATTGGAGTTTCGTCGTTCGACGTGCGGACAAACGGCCGCCAACCGTGAAGTTGCATCTCCCTTGGCATCGTAAACCAGCGCCCGCATGTCGTTCCCAGCCGGGATGCGTGGCAGCACGCTTTGCTCCAGCAACTGTAGCATGATGGATTTTCCACTGCCGGGGGCGCCGAACGCCACGAATCCCGCAGTCGCGTCGCTGGCGGGCAACGGCACTTCACCCCACTGGATCAGTGGATCGCCATCAAGTTGGCACGGTTCGTCTCCGGCAGGCTGACTCACGGGTTGCCGCTTTCGTTGAAACATCGAATTATCTCCTGGTGGCGCGGAAACGTGACCGAACCGGCGGCGCCGATCGCCGAGTCGGAGTGTACTTACGGCGCTTGGTCATTTTCATGGTTGGTAGTCGAGGCCAGCGCAATGCAGGTGGCACAAAGCCGACCGCATTCAGAGCCACGACCGCTACCACGATAAACATCACTCCGATCCAAAGTTGCGCCCCGGTGTCGTCTGGATTATTTCCCAACAGCACACGGCCGAAATACAGCGATACTTTCCACAGTACGATGGGTACTACTAGCACTGCGTATTGGACGAAGTGCGTCAGCAACAACAGACGAATGGCGGTGATCATGAAGAGCGTCGCCAGGGCGATCACGAGTAAGCGGACGATATTCAAAGCACTGGTCATGATTGTTCCTCTTCCTCGGTTTGGTGCCGCTTTAAGCGGCGTTGGGCGACAGCCCGCGCCTCGTCGGTGGATTGCAACCTGCGCCCACGCACGGGAGGCGGTGCTCGGCTGCTGTCTTGCGACCAGTGCCAAAAGCCCCAGGCGAACAGTAAAATTACGACGCCCGCCGCGAAATTGAGGAATGTCGACATTTGCACTAAATCCGAAGCGGAGATGCCGAGGTCGCGTAAGAAGTTATTCATAAAATGCATATAAGCGGGGCGTTCAGCCGAGAGCTCAGGAGCGGCCGCGTTCAATCTCCAGGCGTTGAACCAACTGGTGATCGGAGTTCTTTAAGCCCACGTCGCGGGCCAAGTTCTTGGCTTTTGATTTCTCGACGGCGCGCGCAAGATCTTTCAGGTCTTTGCCGGCGTGCAATTCGTCGGTGAAGATCTGCGTTTTATGTTTGGCGCGGGTCGCTTGGACGTAGGCGATTTCGCGCGAGGTCATGGCGCCACCCAAGAGCAGATAACTGTTTTTCACGGTCTGCCCTTGCCCAGTGTGTGTGGATGACGCATAGCCCAAGCTGATTTTGCCCCCACGCAGCTTGTGGACTGGGATCGTCACGATGTCGATGGTTTTGGAGAAGATGGTGCGCTTCGGCAACGGTTTGTCCAGCTTGATCGTGATCGTGCCCAAGAATCCGATGGTCGGATTGATGCGCACGACTTTCCCGCGATACCCGTTGCGGATGGAGTATTTTCCCAAGGGCTCGTTGAATTTCACTCGATCCCCGAGGTGGAATGATTGTCCGTTGATTCGCACACGCACCAACGGCATGATTTTCAGCGATTTGAGCCGCTCGCGCTGGCAAAGGCGATTCACCACTTCGGCCTCAGCCCGAGTCTCCGTAAAGATGACATGTTCCTGGGGACGCTTTTTTCCGCCGTTGGCTGCCCACGTTTTGACAAGTTGGTTGACGGCCGATGATTTATCCTTGGCCACTGTTAGACAGCCCCGTTCGGCATAACCTTGCAACATTTTTTCGATCCCCTTGCCTGCGCGAAGCATGGCGACTGCTTTGCGATCAGCGGCATCTTGCTGGCGTCGGTTTTCGGCAAGAAACGAGTGCCCATGTTTTTTCAGCAAGTAACCAAACGGCGCGCCGGCTTCAATCGGCGCGAGCTGTTTGTCGTCTCCAGCGAGAATCAAAGTCGATCCCTTACGTTCGGCGATGCGAATAAGGCGATACAGCGTTCTTGTGTCCAGCATCCCGGCTTCGTCCACGACCAGGGCCGTGTTGGAACCGACCTTCACTCCGTTAAATTTGGCCGTTGGCCTGCCGAAAGCGGCGCGAATGAGTTGCTTCGCATCATGGATGACTCGGTCGCGCACTTTGGTCAGAGTCGATTTATCAAGATGCCAGAGATAACTGGCCACCGTACGTGATTTTATTTTGGAGGCTTTCTGCAGCTCTTCAGCGGCCGTGCCGGCCAAGGCGCCACCGATCACTGTATAATTGGCAAGCTGCAATCCCGAGCGCATGGCGTCAAGTGTAAATGATTTGCCCGATCCCGCGACGCCGGCCAGAATCCGCAATCGCGATGAAGATCCAAGTAGCTCGCGAACGGCTTTCTCCTGATCCGGTGAAATAGTTTTGCGGCGACGAATCACGAGATCAATTGAGCTGGAATCCAGCACTGGACCAGTTGCCTTTGTGAGACGTTCTGCTGCGGCGAGCAGTTTTTCTTCGAGCTGCCACATCTCACGCGTCGTATAGTGATCTTCGTTCTCGAATTGCTTGAGTTGAACGATGTCTTTGTGGTGCGCAAGATCTCGGTCGACCCACGCCAATAACTGATCCAAGCCGATGGCTGTCGTCTGCAGCGCCTCACACATCTTTTGAATCAGTTCACGGTTGCTAAAGTGTGCATGCTGCTCAGTTAGCTCCCGGAGCGCGCGAGTCCAGGCCTTGCGATAAGCTGCTTCGACATTCTGCGCTTTGAACGGCCGGACTAGCTTGGTGATCTCATCGAGATTGATGCCAAGCCTGAGGGCGGTGTTACGCCAACCTTCCAGCAATACGGCCAGCGGCAGAACTTTTGCTTTACTTTGACGCGATAGCAGATTCGCGCGCTCGCGTGCCTTAGCGCTGGTCACGCCGCCCAGGATTTCAAACTCTTTGCCACTGGCGACATCGAGCAATTGCCCGCGGCGGCTCGACCAATGCTGGCAAACCCGTTTGGAAATTCCGCGAATTTCAAAACTGGTTGAACGCTTGCCGCTCTTCAGCAGCGGTCGATATAGCTCGTAGCCCAGCTTTTCTCGTAATTCCTTGGCGAGTGCCAGGCGGAAGGCAGGCCCGAGAGTCCTTACCCAGCTTGCCAGCAATTTGGAATTGATCGTCCTCCAGGTACCATCCTGCCGCTGGCAGAGATTGACGATCACGCAGTGTCGATGCAATTGGGGATCACCGGCCCTGGAAGTTGAATGGTCAAACAGCGCACAAACCAGCTTGCCTGCTTCTTGCTGTGTTCCGCATTTGCCGCGCCGTGCCAGCGGTAACGTTGATTCCGCGAACGAAAGCACATCAAGCGTTGCACGATCAATTGCCGCGCGAATGATCTTGCGTGTGTTTTCGCCTGAGAGCGCGAACGCCACGGAGACCGATTTTGGGACACTGAACGTCACATCGAAGCCCGGTGCTCGGCTGCGCCGCTTTTCAGTTTTGGAGTGCTGAATCTTCACCAGCTCGGTCTTGCCATCGAGGCTCATGCCGGCCAGCAGATTTCGCAGCGGATCTCGATCGACCGTGCCGACGAGTCCCAGTGCGCGGGCGGCCTGGCCGAACCATTTGCCTGGCGGCTCCCCGCCATCGGTGTAATAGGATTCCGAGGTAAGACTGACGTAATAACTGCCATCGACGGTGCCCGCGCCCCCTTTTCCCTTGGCGCCAAGAACCGAATAAGACGCCACAGCAAGCCACACGCTGGCAATGGCCGCCCACAGCGTTGAAACGCTTGCGCCGAGAAGTAAATTCAATGCGACCACAGATCACCTACTTCCGCAGAATGCGCCGGCGAATGAGTTGTTTTGCCTCCTTGGTGTCCATGTCGGCGGTCGTCGCCAACAACAAGTGAATCGATCGCAAGCCTAAAATGCGCAGCTCGGCCAGCGATGTTTGTTGCTTTTCCGTGAGTTCACGCAACTCCGCCAACTGGCCTGCCAGGTTTTCGCGCTCCTCGGAATAGATACTTGAGGCAATTAGATGCCGCACCCATTCCCCGCGCGAAATCTTCCCATAGCGCTCGCGAAGCTTGTCGATGGCGCCGGCCACTTCCGGCTTAACTCGAATCGAAATGACTTCCGTTCTTTGTCGCATGGCATGTATTCGCGGGCTTACAATCTGTAATCGGCGCTAAGCCGTGTACTTGTCTGAGCTTGCTAATCAAAAAAACTCACTCGCGCAAGCGCGGGTGACACGGTGTGTAGGAATTGTCAACAACAAAAAATCGGTCATGAAAATGTTTTATGAAATGTAAAATACAACCGGCTGGTAAATTGAAGTTCAGGTGGTTTGGTCGACTGGTTCCTTTCCTCGGCAAATCAAAACGCAGTCTCAATCAATCCAACCAATGCCCGTCAAATCAGCACCAAGCCCATTTGTCGAGCAGGTTCGCCAACATTTCCAAACCGGCCGCAAACCGGCTACGCACCAATCAGGCGACGCTACCTATCAAGGGTTAATAATTTTCCCTTCTCAAGCGAACGAACTGCACTGCCTCCGAACGTCGCCGGGCGGAAGCCGTAAGGCGGTCGGGACGGGTATTGATCTTATTCGTGTTCACATCAACCACTTTTTCTCGTGGCGGCATTCGCCGTGCTCCAGCGGCCCACAATCGTCGGTGTCCCATTGCATCAGAATTTCTTGAGCCCGCTCAAGGCTGCCTTCAAAACAATGAATACCACTGCGGACATAGTCCGGCATGAATTTCGAGAGTAGTCGCATCGGCGGCCACGCCAGCAATTTCCGCAAGCCACTTTGGGCATGGACGACAGATCCCAGCAACTCGAAGAATTCTTCTTGTTCTCGAAATTTCATACGGTGCCTCTTCTAGTCCTCATTCGGCAGCATGATGGTGATGACGGGGGAAACGTCGTCCCCTGGGCCACATACCGCCTTAAGCTCGACTGGCTGTGGCGCTCGGTTATTGGCATTCCGCACCAATACCGAGAATCTGATTGTGCTACTTGATTTGCTCGCACGAGCCGCCAGTCTGAACATCGTCAGCACATTCCAGAGCCGCCCGTCTTCATCTTGTCCCTCGACACCATCGGGCACGCGAACGCATTCCGCAAAGACCGCGGCTGTCATCGCCGTGGGATATTTGACCCCGGCTTCCTCGGCCAGCGCTGAAACATCAATCAAAACTCCGTCGGCAATTGCCGCTTCACGGGAGTAGCTAAATAGGATGTCGTTCATTCTTTCATTCCTCCCATGATTCCTTGCGTCGGAGGATGACCGTAATGATCGGTTGGCCGGCATCGTCGTGGTTGCGGCAGGCCTGCAGCTCAGCCAACACAGGCGGGTCGTTACCGATCGTGATCGGGACTTCGAATGGGGCCACGTCGTAGAGTTTTCCTTCAATCACCGACAGCGGCAATCGGTTCAAGATCATCCGTAGACGCCTTTCTTCGGCAGATTCTGTTTCGCCTCCAGCGGCTGCAAGGCAAACAGTCCAGACCCAGTGCGATACAAAAACCGGAACTTGGATTCCGGCTTGGTTTGCGGTTTTCGAGACATCGATCAGCACTCCGTCGGCGACCGCTGACGCGACCGTTTCATAATGATCCAAATCGCTCATACTGTGTTCTCCCTCCGCCTCTCTGATTCGTCTGCACGGCTGCACCATCACTCGTTTTCTGATTCATCATCATCTTCTTCTCTGGTGGCATCGGCTGGAAATAAGTCGTCAGCGATGCACTCGATGAACGTCCAAGTAAACCCCATTTCGCAGTCATGTTGATGCTGGCACCTCTGTAACACCTCCCAAGCTTGCTCCTTGTTTAGATCCGGGCGTATTTCCAGTACATCCTCGACGCTCCAGATGATGGCCACCTGCCGACGCCGCGCCAACACTTCGTCGACGTCAATCTCCTTGCGTTTTCTCATCGCGTGTCTCCGCTACGGTCGCTTTCGATTTCGCTCAGGATACTCGCTGCGATTTCCGACCAATTCACTTGCGAGAGAGCTCCATTCAATAAATCGTGAAACATGCCGTTAAGGGTTGGCTGTTCCGACTCGACCGCATCACAAAGCAGCGTGGCAAGCTCCGATTGTGCTGCTTCCCGAACCGTCCAGCCGCATTCCGTGACTCGTTTCGTGCTTGGCGCCCGCTCGAATGCTGCTTGGGCGTCGTTCCTCGACCGCTGGTAACTTTCACGTGTGTTGTCCAAATGAAGTGCCACGCACCACGTTTCGTAATTCGTCCAGCCTTGATATTTTGTATCCTGCTCATTCATCTGGCCTTACGCCTAAATGCCGGCCTCGCGTTCTGACAATTCGCAAAATGTCTCCGGCGAGACCGGCGGTGTTACAGCAGCTAATCGTTGGCCGTTTCGTCCTCATGTTGTGCGAGCCAATCGGCGACGAGGCGGATCGCTTCCATCAAGATGGCCATATCCGCCAGTCCGTTAAACGAAAACGCTTCCTTCCACTGATCGCCATCGCGGTATCTCCGAGATGGCACGATCGTGTACCATTTGCGTCCCCCTTCGGCAAAATTCTGCCAGCACGTGACGCGAATATGCCCCAGGCGCCTTTCATGGATCGGGCGGTCGGCGGTTTCTTTTTCTTTCTTGTTCATGGTTTCCATCCTTATTCATCATTAACAGTTCACTGCTTCATCGCGTTGACTTTCGTGGCTAAGTACGCAGCCACAATCATCAACCCACATGCACCCACAGTGCCACGGTGTGACTGATTTGTTTTTCACGATTTATTGTTTTCTATCGGTGCTCCCACCAACGGTCTCGAAAAATCACGATCGCCGAGGGAAACGGCGCCGCACTTTTGGCGTTGCCAAATCGCAATCTCTTTCGCACAAATCGAATCTCGCCTTTGGCAGCGTAGTCCTGCCACCAGGCGGTGTCGGTTCGCGCCGGCAAAAGGCAAATGACGGTCGCACCTGTTTGAGATGATTCAAACGCCTTCTTCACCCATTTGCCGATTTCACGCCCGTAGGGAGGATTCATCCAACAGACACCTGTCCAAGTTTGAGCAAGACCGTCTTGTTCCGGCGTGAAAAATCTCTTGCATTTGGCGTTGCATGGCAATGCGCAGACATCGATTTCGGGTTGAAACTCGACATCGAGCCGGTCGAAAAAATCTTGTGGCGTCGACCAATTGCCGCTCGCAGATGAAAATAAGCTGGGATTCATGGTCGCAAATCGGTTGACTGTGGTTCGCACTTAGCTATCGCATTGTGGTTGCGGCCAATTGTTCTTTCGTCGGTCGATACTCGACTTCCACAAAATTGGCGCGGCCGATGCGGATTGAGAACGATTCGTTATTTGATTCCACGGGAATTAAAAGACGGTAAACGTCCTTGCGAAATTCCTTGGAAATCTGTGCAAACCGCGTATTGATCGTGCTGATGTTTTCGGCAGTCAGATAGACGCCGCCGGTGGCCGACGCCAGATGCGTCAGGACGTCTTCTCGCAACTCGTTCGTCTTCAAGCCGACACCGAACACCGGGACTCCCTGGCACTGGCCAATCAACGTTTCGAGCTCAACGCCGCCGACGTTGTCGGCGCCGTCGGTAAACAGGACAATGGCACGATGGCCTTGGGCACTGCGAAGCGCGTCCAACGCGGCAGCGACAGCGCGATAGAGGGCCGTACCTCCAGCGGCTTGCAATTGGCTAATGCGAGCGATCTGCGTTGCCGTGCTCGTTGACCAATCACCGAGCGACACGACATCGCTGGCAAAGGCAAAACTGCACTTACGGCTACCCCTTGGCAGTGATAACAGGAAGTCACACGCCGCGGATTTCGCGGCATCCATCGCGGCGCCTTTCATGGACCCGGAGTGGTCAAATAACAGGACAACATTCCAGTCGTCCGGCGCGGTTTGGGCCTCGGTGGCCAATAATCCTTCGCTGAGCGTTTCACCTCGTCGCACCCGAAAATCTTTCCTCATTAGGCCATGAATCGGTTTTCCGGCTGCATCCAGGATTTCGACGTCCAGCGCTACCGCAGCCGGTGTGAGTTGGTTATTCACGCTGACCAGGCGCGCCAACGCGCCGGTCGGCAAATCGCGCGGCTGTCGATCCGCTAGGGCTTTGTCTATCGCCGCCAGCAACGCCTTTATGTGGCTCGAATCGAGAGATTGCTGCGCGGCAAATTGAAGCGCGAACTGACCGATCTCACGGCGCTGGGACAAGGGCCATTGGACCTGTTCCGTCCAGGCTTGCAATTGATTGATGATTTGGCTGGCTGTTTTGTGTTGCTGCACCATCAACTGCTCGTTTTGTTTCGACGATTTCTGCAATTGCTGCTCGGCTTGCTCGTAATCTTCAGTCGCTTGCAGGCTGGTACGCTGTTGCTGTTCAGTGAGTTGCTGGACTGCAATACGGTCTGACAGGCTGTTCTTCAGCACGTCGATCGCCGTCGGATCGTGTCCGAGTTGACGGCCTAGCGCTTCGGTTTTTTCAATCCAAGCGACTTGTTTGTCACCGTTGCTAGACCAAACAACATGGACGTCTGCACGATAAAGTTGCTCTATGAGGTTAACTCGCATCTGATTCGACATGCGTTCGGGCAGTCGCTTCTCGATGACTCGTGAAACTTCCTCGAACTGGCCCGTGCGATCGAGCGCGTCAAGCACACTTTGTAATTGCCCTCGGTCACGGTCATACCAACCCTCGGTCAATCCCGGAATGCGTTCGGCGGTCGCACCGGCGGCGAGAACAATGCCCAGGATCGCCACTCCGTGAACCGTTCCCGCAATGAACTCGCGCAACGGTTCCAGCCTGCCTAATCGAAGTCGGAGGCGCCGGCGGATAGCAGGTTGAGTTTGCCGCGCCACGCGAAATTCCACGACCGCCATGAGCAGCAGGATGCACCCGGCAATTGCGAAGCGGAGTGAGTCGAAATCGGTAAGCCAGACCGTGCCGCTAACAATGAGCGCCAGACGTGCCAGCCAGCGTATGAAGGCGTGCATGACTATTCCTCCTCCACGGGTTCAGGAATCGGACCGAACGTCAATTCGCCGTTGCGGCTGATTCCAATGGCGCCGGTCGAACCTTCCGGATCGCTCAGAAACAGGTGCCGGTTGGGCGCGGAAAGCAACTTGTCCAACTCTCGCCGCAGCATTCCCGGAAACAGCTCGGCGACGTCCGAAACGCGGTGAAAGGTTAGGCGAACCAATGTGGCACCGGCCAGCGCCGTTTTCCGCGAAGGCGACATCGCTTGCCGGGTCGAGACGTTTGATCATCTCTTTCAACTGCGCCCGCGCGTGCAGTGGCATCGGCGGCAAGACATGCACCACGACTCCGCGATCGCTGCGCGGGGCGCCTCCGTACGGCGGACCGCGATGCACAAAATCGCCTTCCACAATTTTGTGCGCGGCGATTTCCAGCCGGCTGGGAGTCGCCGAAACAATTCTCGCCAAACCCAACTCCGTCACCTCTTTCACGCCCGAATCGACAATTTTCTGCTGCTCGGCCAAGGGAAGATTTTGCAACAGCCACACTTCCTGCCAGCGGTCGTCCACCGCGCAGGGCTGGATCAGCGGGTGAGCTTCATCACACGGGTATTCCCCGGCGACTCGGTTCAACGCCGCCACGGTGGCGCCCACCCAATCGACCAAGACCTCTTCCTGTTCCGCGACCCGCGCCACCGCATATTCCAGAGCCGCAATTCGCGCCTCGACCAGACGCAGGTCGTCAGAGACCGCGCGTAGGCGTCGCGCCGAATCAAACAGCCGCTGGTGTGTGCTAGCGTCGCTGGAAAATGATCCCATGAGCAGATGTGTCCAGCCACGGCCTTGCACTGCCCGCAGCAGACGTTTGGCCAACGACATTGTCCGCTGAACTTCGTCGTCGAGCGTATACCGCTGTTCATCCAACTCGGCTAACTTTTCGCGCGCGACGCGATCGATCGCGCGCTGGATGCAGAACCGTTGATACGTTTCCGCGAGGTCGTTTGGACTTTGGGCAAACGTGCTGCTGGCATTCGTGGCGTCCAGCTTGGCCCCGGTGGATAAGATCGCCTCGACGGCGCAGCGCAGATCCGCCCCCGGCATGACGATTTGATCGATAATGTCATCCTGGTCGGGTTCGTCTTGGGCCGATTCCAGAATGGCGGCGATCGAGGGCCGCTGGAAGGGTGTAATTTCCTCCTTGGTCGAGAGCTTAAGGTGCTGCTGATGGGCGTTGGCGGCCTGTTCGGCCGACACTAATTCCGCGGCCCAAGCGCGGGCGACTGCCGGGCGGACGATCAATTGTGGATCGAGTTGTCGGAAAAAGTCCGCCTTTAACAGCGCTGCGTTACTCAGTGGGCCGTTGCCGGCCTCGTTCGAGGCAACCGTGGCGCAAAATGCCTCGACGTCCTGACAATTTCGAGCTTCCAGCGCTTGGGAAACCAGCGAATCGCGTAGCTGGCGGTCGCGCAATACGGGAGTAATTTCCAGTAGGCTGAGTTGTGGCACGATGCGATCATTCAGCGCCGGCGAAATGAGTTGTGCTACGGATTCCACGGTGGCGGCCGCGCTATTGGTCAAGACGCGCGGACCCAGGCCAATACTCGTGAGCGAATGCAGCAAGAAATCGTCGTTGATCACCACGCTGTCGGTCGCCTGAACGATCGCCTCGCCAATGGCCGCCGCGACGACTTGCCCCGCTTTGGAACCAGTTCCGCCCGACGCGCCGCGCAACGACACCAGCACGACTTTATTGAGGGCACCGCCAGCAATGGTGACAATCACGGCGATCAACTCGGACAAAAACTGGTCGAATTTAGGAGACTGAATCACATCGTCCATCGCTAAGCCGCCGATTTCCCGAATCTGACCGCAGCCGGTGGACGCATCCATCCGGCCACAGCGATTCAGGGCCACTCGGACTGCTTTGGTGGCCTGGCGAGCCAGCGTGCGGGAGGTATGGCGAGCGCCCAATGGAAATGCAAATGTGCGGACGCGCGAGTCCCCGCGCACGCGCATCCGCAATTCATTGACCGCATCGAAAATCAACAGCACGTCCACGTTGAGCAATTCGGGTCGCTCGGCGCAGGCGGCGAATGCGCCACCAGTAACAATTCCTATGCGGACGACGCCGTCACGCAGGCGTTTGAGCCGTTTGATCTCGTTTGGGTGCAACATATACTCGCCTCATCATTAGGAATTGGGTTGGTTCCACGGTAGAAAAACATCGGCAATGGGTGAAAATATCGCGGCGAAAGCATCCCAGCGCTCGTGCGGGGCCAAGAGAATCACCATCAAGGCAAAGGGAAGTCGGCGCCGCCGGCGAGATTTGCTGGTTAGAAACACTACCGATTGCCGCTGACGAATGAACGCGCGTGGAAACCGAGCCACGTACTGTAGCCACTTGGCATCGGATGTCGCCGGCAGGAGTAAGGTGGCCTCGGAGACCGTCCGCTTCTCGGCGAATTCATAACAAGCGCGGCCAATCCACAGGCTGGCATGGCGATCACTGCCGGGATTGGCGAATACTTTGCCATTCCACGGACTCGATGTTGGCAGCGCGTCATTGGCACGTGTGTATCGGAACCGAGCTGGGATGTGGGGCCGCTCGGTTTCTTCGGCGCAAGGGTCCAGGTCGATCGTGCCATGAAATGCTTGGACGGCCTTCACAGTCGGCGATGGCGTTAGCCACTGCTCATCGGCGGGGCCGCGCGACGCTGAGCTAGTCTTTCTGCGCGAGAGATCGCCGATTTTGATGCGATACTTGAGAATGAGCGACAGAGCTCGGTTCAAGCTCACGTCCTGCAATAACTCCACCAAAATCTCCAAATCCGACACGCATGTCGTTTTTGCCCACCCTCGTTCCTTGGCCAGCAGCGCCAGCAGCGGCTCCCAGTACCCAGCGATTTGCATGTACCGCTGGGCGGTCCGCCCATCTAATCCCGACCCGCGCAGGAAGCTTGATGTCAGCCAATTGCCATGCCCAGCTTCGTTCTTCTCAAACAGCAAAACGTCGCCTGCGGCTCGCGCGCTGAGCAACATTAAAAACGAGCCACGGATGAAGTCTCTGTGGTGCCGCAACAAGAGCTCCCGGCGCCGATTGACCGAGAGTTGCCCCAGCTCGCTTACCGAAAGCTGTTTTGGCAGACCATCGGCCAAAACCCATGCGGATCGAGGTTCGGCGATTTCACTTGTGCCGCGCGCGATCTCGCCGATTGCAGGGGCCGCGTAGCTGACCGGTGACTGGAGTCGGATCACTCCATCGAGGCTCGGTTCCTGGCTTTGTCCCGGTGGCTGCTCGTCCGCTGTCAGACCGGGAGGTCTTCCGTTCGCAGGAGCGTCTGATCCTGAATCATTTCCAAAATTGAATTTGACCTGGTTCATATATTGACTGCTTTAGCAGTGCATCCGTTGATTGACGGCGATTTTCGATGTGGTTCGATCAAAACGCATGGCTCGGAGCGGTTCCATTTCCTCTAGCATCAGCTTGTGTTTTCCACCCTGTTGTGCCATCGTTCCACAGCGAGTGTTCGTGTTCGGTTTTACTGGTCCGCTCGCGGCGGACGGCAACGTTCTTCCCGTGCCTCCGGCACGGGCGCGGCATCTGCGGAGCGTTGCCGCCGACTCACCCTCTTCATTGGGGAGTTGGATAGCGACGTTAACCGCGACGGTTTCGCGGAGTGGTGCTGGCGAGTGATTTGCGACTGATCTTGCAGCCGCCGTCACTGGGGAGGTTGTTTGCCAAGATAGCGCTGCCTTGCACGCAGCATTTTCCTGGCCGTGTTACCAGCGAACACTCGCCTTCCCGGCGAATGAGGCAAGCAACAGGCCCCTACTACATGTGGCCGCGGTGTACTTTTCGAAAAACAATTTTCACCGCTCGCCTGAAGTAATTGCCGCCGCAGGATTTGCCCGCACGTAGCGATTGCGAAATGATGAAAGGAATGATCCGCCCAGGCACGTCGCCGGCGCGCAGCCGTCGGTGGAATCAGAACCAGCGAGAATTCCATGCGTAGAGCACGTTTTCAAGGTCAGTCGAGGTTGATCAAGCCTGATGCCAGAATCCGGTTCGATGACGCCGCCAAGAATATCATCGCTCGGATCGACGCCCCGGAGATCGAGCAGGAACCGGATGAGGACGATTCCATCGAAGTGCTATCGGATCTACTGGGTGGGCTGTCGATCGATAGTCGAGGCACTCCACCGCGGGATCTTCTCGGACGGCACGCGAAACAGGTCGCCTTCGCGGCGCTGGGAATGGCGGCATTTGGCACGACCGCCTCGCATCCAGGCCGCCATGTGGCCAGCGTGCGCAGGGAATTGGAACACCTGCTGCCATCGGCTAGCCATCCACACGTTCCGATTGTGGAGCGGTTGATTCGCGAACTCGGCAATCCAGGCAAAACTGCCTGGTTCGATGGCCAAGCCGGATACGGCAAATTGGTTCGCGATTTTCTGGACGGCCTCATCGGGCGTCGAGAGATTGCCGATCTGTCGCGCGTGGCGATTCCGCTGGTCGCGGGCATTCATCACTGGCCGCGAAGCACAGCCCTGGTCAAGCTCAGGCTGGGACTGACCCATTCGTATCGCCGGGAATGGTCGAATTATTTTCGCCGAGCGATTTCCCTGATTCGCAGCGCGGCACTGGCCATGCGGCGGGAAATTGAAATCGAAATTGCCGAGATCCGGTATCTGGATGCCCACGAACAGTTCTTATCGGGTAAGGTAAAATTTGACATCATCCTATTGGACCAGCCGTGGCTGCCGGAGTACTTGAATTCGCCTCTGTACAGTCCATCCCTCGGTGAGCCACTGCCTTTTTCCAGCAACTCAACCGTCTTAGTCATCAATCCACAGCAGCCCGAGCGGCTCGTTGATATTGCGGGGGAAGAAGCTGCGTCTCAATGGCCGATGGATGCGTTTCAGCGCCTGGTTTCGGCGCGGAAAACTCCTGCCCTGCGTCCGGCGTTTTCAGCCAATCACCCTCATGCGTTGGCCGCGCTGGCGATACAAATGGCCAGATTGCAGGGAGCCACAACACTTGAGACGGAAGCTTCGCTGCGCAGTACCGCCGATTTGGTGCGAGAGCTATCGATCGTCGATCCCTTTTCACTTGATCCCATTCAAGCAGTCCATATGGTAGCCCAAGGCGCGGCCGCTTGGACAATTGGTTTCCTGTCCCATGTGGGAATTGCCCGTCTGGAGGACGATGACGAGCAAACCGTGCGGCGGCTGAGGTTATTGTCCCTACCCCACGGCATCGACGGCTCGACATATCTTGCGGTGCGGGCAGATTCAAAGCATCCGCGGATTTCCAAACTGATTGCGCGCACTCTTGTCACGGCGATCGACCCCAGTTACCACCACCTGACAGGCCATCAACTTCCCAGTCACTACCGGGCAGCACTGCGGCGCGCCGTCAAGACCCGCTCACGAAGTGAATCGGTTTTGCTGGATCGGACTGGTTGGACCTTCGACGGCCACACGGTTGCCGTGGAGGCGGCCCTACGGACTGCGACGCCTCGGTTCGACGGACATGGCGGCTTCGCAAGCCTAGCCCGAAGAATTTGGGATCACTACAGCTAGTGAAACGTCGCCGGATTAGCCGATGGTTTGTCAGTCGCAAAAACTCGTCACGACGCATGCGCTTTGAGCCATCCATCCAGCGAATTCTGGACGATTTCTTGGACACTGTCCGGCTTTTGCCGACGGAGTTTGTTTTCCAGACAAAAACGTCGCAAAGCCTCGGCGGTGGATGGGCGGATGCGGGTCGTCAGCGACGCTAAGATCGTTTCGACAGCGGGCGTTTCGGGGGCGATTTCACTGTGAGGCTGGCTGGATTGCCCATTGCTGGTTCCAGCCGATCCGGCCAGTGGCGTTTTCCGCGGTTTAGTGCCGCGTTGCTTGGTTACTAGTGGCTTTGACACAATAGCGGACTGATTTTCGCTGGGCTCTGCCGCCGCTCCACCCTGGATAAACGCCAAGGTGCTGGGCGTCAATTCGATCGCTTGTGCCAAAGAACGCCGGTCAGCCATTTTGAGCCCTCTTGAAGTTCATGGATTGATTCCGATTGCCGACAATTCCGCGCAACCGCTCGCTAAGAATCTCTTGAAAAAGCTGCTCCATATCCCGTGCCGCTCCAGCGGCCCGTAGCCCCATTCGCATCACGACTGTCCCCTGTTGTACGGCGTCGCGGTAGGCTTGCAGATCGCGGATCGATGTATTACCAACGCGGAGACCAAGTTGCGGCGCGGTGGCGATCAGCTCGCGACTAATGGTGTCTCGCTTTCGCATCCGGTTCAGAACCAGCCAGCCTTCAGGCCGGCCCAGATTTAATTCTTTCGCGAATTTGAGGACCGAAATCGCCTGCTGGACGCTGCGGATGTCCAGCGCGCTGGGAGTGACGGGAATGATCGCGATTTCCGAAAGGATTAACAGCGTGCGGCTGATTTCTCCTAATCCTGCCGGGCCATCACCGACGATCACATCACACTGGTCGGACAATTCTCGCGCGGCGGCCAAACATTCTTCGGGCGTCGTCACCAGTCGGCACGGCAAATCGGGTTGCGCTTCGGCGAGCCACTGGCTGCTGGAGGCCTGTGTATCGCCGTCAATGAAACCGACTGTGATCCCTTGGCTGGCACACCACATGGCACAATGGACGGCAACCGTCGTCTTGCCGACCCCGCCCTTAAAATTCGTCACCGAAATCATCATATCTGGCAAATACCAGCCTGCCGGCAATCTGGCAAGCATGTTTTTCAGCAGACTGCCTGGAATGCCAGCCGACAAGCAATCAGGCAGTCCACATGGCAAGCAAGATTTCCGGCAGGCATTCATGTCAGCTTGTCAGCAAGCTTGCCGGCTGGCTGGCAAGTTAACCGGCTAGCCGACATTCATTTAGAGCCTTCAAAAAACATCTTGCGCCAGCCGCTAGCCGCGCGTTAGCGTTGCCGAAACTGCTTCAAACCGTTTGAAGTTTTTGGGAAATGTTCATGTGCGATTGGAGCGAGTTTTTTAACCGAAAGACATACATGATTGCGGCGAGTTTTTTGACAGGGAGTACGACATTGCGGCGAGAAACGATACAGCATTCGGGCGAGGCAATTGGACATTCGGGCGAGAGATTTGTCGCCATACGCGGCATTCAGGCGAGCCTTTCGGCCGCAAGTCAGCGAAACGACAGGCGAATCCCGTCCGTAATCTATGTTCAAACTGTAAATAAAAAACAACAACAGGCGGTTGTTGGGATTTTTGAAAAGGGGGCATGAAAAGCAATTCATCGGTAAATCGCCATCCCAAAGAATTCGAGGCGGCGATTGATAACGGGAACCTCGCGGAATTCCCGGTTTCACTACTCAGCGACAAGGCGCCCTCTGGCGTCAAGACAATCGAATTCGAGGACACGATTGAGGACTGGCGCACCGGCCAGATCATCCATCGCAAAGTGACCGTCAGCGGCAGCGACAAGTTTGGCTTGCCCACCGCCATCGACGATGAGGTGCTGTTTGGCCTGATTCAGCGCACGGCCCAGCACAACAACTTCACGCAGTCCAAAGTTTCCTTCACTCGGCACCAGTTGATTCAAATCCTGGGCTGGAAGAACCGCAGTTGGGCTTATGAGCGATTGGAAGAATCGCTGTGCCGCTGGAAGGGCGTCTCGATTTACTACACCAGCGGTTGGTGGGACAACGCCAAAAAAGTGTTCACCGATCGCGAAGCCCTGGGGGTGATCGATTACTTCCGCGTTCGAGACGGCCGGCGCAAGGCCACCGGTGATGACAGTGACGAAAGTTACTTCATGTGGAACGAAGCCTTCTTTCAGAGCTTCCAGAGTGGTTATTTGAACCGGCTCGATTTCGGCGTGTATCGGTCGCTCAAGCGGCCAGCCGCCAAGCGGGCCTACCGGTTTTTGACCAAGCGGTTTTACCACCGGCCTGTTTGGACGTTTGACCTCAAAACGTTCGCCTTCGAGAAGATTGGCCTGTCGCGGAACTATGACACCGGCCAACTCAAAGCTCGGCTCAAGCCGGCGCTCGACGAACTACAAACGGTCGGCGTAATCCACTCGCCACGCTATAGCAAACAAGCGCCCGGCGCCTGGTCGATTGAAATTGCCGAAAAAACTGCTGTGGCAAACGGTGCCGTACAACCCGAGCAATCCAATCCATTGGTTGACGAATTGGTCCAGCGCGGCGTCCATTCGCAAACCGCTCATAATCTCGTCGCTTCTTGTCCAGAAACACAAATCCGCGAAAAACTCGCCTGGTTCGATTGGCTGGTGCGGCGCGCCGACCAACGGATCAGCCGCAACGCGCCGGGGTTTTTGGTCAATGCGATTCGCAAGAATTACGTGGTGGCCAAGCGGTTTGTTGAGCGAGCGAGCGGAAATCAACGAATCGCCAACGTTGGTGCGTCATCGCGCCCCAGCCCAGGTTGAATCCGCCGACGCATTGAACCATGAATTCCAAAAGCTGCGCGAATATCTAGCCCATCTGCCTGGCGAGCGGTGCGGCGAGCTGGAACACGCCGCCGTCGCCGCGGCTGCACCGTTTGCGCAACAGCGCTATCGGCATCTGCAATCGACCGGTGGACCGGCATATGAGGCGTTGCGGCTGGGATTGATCCAAGCATATCTTCGACGGCAGCAAGTAGTGAATTCAGAGTCTGCGAATCCGTTGAAGGCGGCGCAGCAGGAAGAACATGAACGACTGGATTGCCAAACGCAGCGTGCGGTCGATCCAACCGGATGAGCATGGCTCCTGGTGGCAACGCTATCAAGAAAACCTATTTTTCATCCTGGCCTTCTTGGGCATCCTGCTGACCGGAATTGTGCTGCTGGCTGGCGAGTGCTGCTGGCTGCTGTGGTTGAATTAGGGACCGCATTGGACCGCCCATCGAGTTGCACTCCGCGCCCGGTGCTAAAGGCTAACGCCAAACGATCCGCATCAACATCGCTGCGGCAACAATGACGACAGCCAGACGAAAGGGCCATTCACTCGCGGTCCAACGTGCGCGGCGGCGGGCTTTCAAATAGCCGAGCATGATTTTGTGGTCCATGTCGGAGCATAGCGCGGCTGCGATTGCTACGCAAAAATTTGAGTAACTTACGGGGCTGCGCTATATTCGGGCACAGAAGGGGTCGGATACCCTTCGACTTTCAATGTTCGTAGAGCTTTGAAACGGTCTTCTGATTGGGGACAGCACCCGGTAAACGTGGCTACCAACCACGCTAAGGGGACGGAGATTTACCAACCGTCACGCTTTCTGCCGGTAGAGCCGAGTGCATGGAGACATGCTTGCTCGTGCTCGATGGAGGCTTCGTGAAGTAATCCGGCTGGCTTTGTAGCCCAGACGAGTAATCTCACGATTCTATCCGATAGGTTCTCACCTTGGTTGTTGTTGAATCAGGGCGATGCGGACATAGTCGCCAGCCGGCGACCCGTCATCCTCGAAGTTGGTGAGAGCTGCCATTCATTTAGCAGTTCAAATCCACCCGCGGGATTCGGTCCCACATAGTGGGCCGTTTAACGCGCGCCGGTCACGGGAGTCATGCGCATAGCAATGTGCCGTGCCGGAGAGTGAGATCTCCGGTGTCCCAAGCAAGTCTTGGGCAGCAAATAGCTCAACGTGGAAAGGCGCGAAAGCGCTTACCGGTCAGTTTGCATGAAGTCGACGCCGAAATGGTGTCGTGCAGCCAATAGATTGCACGACACGGTGAACGGCCAATGCTCATTTGGTAAAAGTGCGCTTCTAGTTTCGGCACTTTGAAATCGCCGTGTGCAAAATTTCACATGGCGGAAAGTATGGGAGCCTGGCGGCTCCGCATAGAGCGATTGGCCTCGTCGGGTCACACCGACTAGCCACGAGATCATGCAGATAACGAGAATGGCTAACGCAGGAAGGACTGTTGCTACCGATTGGTAATCGGCGCCTGGTATCAACCAGGTAATTCAAACGCAGCAGTCTGGGAGTGGCCCGCAAGTAGAAAGCAAGTGCGCTGTCATGCGGAAGCATGGTGATGCACTTGGCGATTGTCGTGGGAAGGCACTCACGGATCGTGCTGTATCGGGCCGGTAACCCGATACCTAAGCCGACGAAAGCGGGGACTGGCCTAGAGCCAGTCAGAAGATTCGGTGCGCAGGGCACGGTGGCTTTGGGCCGCCGCTGCCTTGGGCATTCCTTGGTTGGAAGCAGAGTGGTCAAACGAGTGTTCCTCTGGCGAGGAACAGTCCTTTGGCGGCGAGTTGAGGTGGACGCCACACGTGTGCCTTTGCACGGATGGCGTTCATCTCGCGGTTTTTAGGATGCAACACGTATGGAATCGGGCGGCGTGCTGCTAGGAAACTAGCAGGCACGCCGCCACCGTGCGGCGTTGGCATTCAAAAGAGGTGTTCCAGAACGTCTACGGTTTGGTTTTCGTGGAGGTTTCTGGGAGCTTTTGACGTAATCGAAAGCGTCTGTCGAACGACTCGGCAGCGCTATGGAAAAAGCTTCGAGCCAAGGATTTGCGCTGGGGGAAAGCCGATGGCTTCCCCCTTTTTAAGAGTCTGCGAAATGGTTCGCTGGCTCTTCAAAAGGAGGTGCAGCGTATGCAGTACAGGTACGAGGCAACAAGTGAAAAGGGGTTCGTCCAGCAACTTGCGACGAACATTTTAACGCACGGGTATTACTTCTATGTACAGGGCTACGTGCCGGAAGGAAAAGACCCGCGCGAGATCGACAAGAAGCTCATGACCAAGTACGGGGTCGAAATCTCGCGGAGTCAAAGAGCCCGGCGCAAGCTCTCGGGACTTGCAAACGTTCATTATTTGCGATTCGAGCGACGGTGGATTTTACTGGCGACGCACGGCGACCATCTCTTCAAAGTTGAAGAAGCGAAGAACATTCGCGACGTGCGTGAGCACCCGATCCAAGCGGTCGGCTACTCGCAGTGGGTCAAACGTGGCAATTTCCTCAAGCGCGGCTCCGGCGACGATGTGGCGACACCCGACGGCAAGTATCGGGTGCGGGTGCTGATCAGCCGCGAAGCGTATCGGGATTTGAGAGCATATTTCCTCGCGGAGCGCTGGAACTGGTCGGTCGAGAGGCTTTCTGCCGAGCTGCGCTTGATCCCCTACGAACCCTACGCACCGGTCCGCAAGCAATTATTAAAACTCTTGTTTTTGATTAACCAGAAGCGAAGGACCGCGGGCTACAACCGAGTTCCGGCTGACGTATTCCGCTATCGCAGGGACATCGTCAAGGTGTTTGAGCCGGTGGAAGAGGGGACACAGCGTCAGGCGGCCTGACGCTGATCGTGCAAACATGCGCGAGAACCGGGGAGCCACCAACAGTTTTCATGTGTTCCAAGCGATTGCAAAACGATCCGCCAAATTCATCCCTGGACTTGGCAGACCAGCTTCCACGGAGTGCCTGCGAGGCAATACCGCAAAGGAGTTTGCCGCATTGTGTTCCGCTCGCTTCTGCTTGCCAAGATGGCGCTGAAATTTTTCCGCTAGCGCCTCTTGCGCGCGCACGAAAAAGCCCGTGAAGTGGGGCAGGTACTCCACGGGCCAGATCGTTCGCCGAAGCAAACGACAATTCATTGTGCCACTGGGCGGCAGCCTGTCAAGGAGCGGTCGCAAACGGCTTATTTTTCCTTGGGGGCGGCAGATTTCGTCTGGCTGGCTTTCTTGGTGCCCGCGTTTTGGGCCCGAGTTTTCGTGATGGCGGATTTCTTGGGGTTAGCCGGGGGATGGCCGATGCCGTTGGTCATGTCACGTTCTCCAGGCAAAAGGGGAAAGGGAACTGATCGGCGACGCTGGAAATACGATTTCCCAACATCGGGATTTCCTATTTTGGGAAATTCTAGCGGCGCGTCTAGGCTTTGGCAACACTCACGGCCAGCGTCCATGTCCAAATCCCGCTATACGACCCGCTATGACCAGATGCTGGTGGCACTGCGCGCGGCCCGCAAATCGGCCCGATTGACGCAAGTCCAGGTCGCCAAGCAATTTGATGCCCACGCCTCGTTCGTCTCCAAGATCGAGTCGGGGGAACGGCGATTGGATGTGGTGGAATTGGCGGATTTCTGCCGGCTGTACGGGATTCGCCTCAGTACCTTTTTAAGACAGGCTGGGCTGGAGTGACGGCGGAAAGCGGGGATCGAAGCTAGTTATCATCCTGGCCGTAGCGACCGCTAGGCCCTGAATTCAACAGCCCTTCGACGCGCTGGTAGTATTTTTTCAGCGTGTCGCGCGAACCCAGGAAAAACACTATTGCCACTGCCAAGCAGCCGGCGTCCAGCCACAGGTCGCCGGTTCGCGTAACCGCGTGCGTCATGCGCCATGAGAGGTAAGTGAACACCAGTGCTGTCAGACCGTTGCTGTAGAATTGATAGAACCTGTAATGGCCGTCGAGCAACACTTGAAACGCCTCCACGCGCTCGCCGAGCCGGGAAAAGTCCGACACTGGCGGACGAACGCCTGTCATATGATGCAGCCGGTCAATGGTAAGCCAGCGGAAGGTGCTGATCGTCAATCCCGCCGCGATGGCCGCCAGCATCACGTACAAAAATCCTCCAACCGAAGTGGATTTAACCGAGGCGCTACCCAGCCAATCGCCGAGGGCCGGCTCGTAGTTGCCCAGTCCCCACAAAGCAATGAAGCCTGGGATCACAAAAGCGATCACTAGGCCAAAGTTCGCGCGCGAAACGTCATTCATGTCTTCCGTAAATTTTCGGTCCGACAGTTCGGCCTAACAGCCCGAAGCAGTGCTTCCAGAGTTAGCACGGCGATGTGCGAAACGGCAAGCCATTGTGATGTGAAGGGGCCCCGAAGATGCGCATCGGCGACGCAGCATGTATTCGGTAAATGCAGCCGCGGCTAACCTTCTCCGCAGCCGGGACAATACAGCTTTCGCATCTGAGCATTGAATTCTTCCCAGTAGCGGGCCTGCGTTTGTGGATCATTGAGATCGGTTTGCTGCTGCGCTGTGAGTGACGATTGCGCAGTCTCGCTCGCCGGCTGTTGAATTGAGTTTTTTTGTTCTACGTCAGGTCCGGTCATGATCCTCCATCAAGCATGCTTGGCAGCTTCATTAGGCAGCCTTGCGAGTGGCGGCTAAACGCTCCCTGAGCGCCCGCGTGGCGGCGACGCCTTGGCGAATGGCTTCCAAAAGTTCGGCTTCATTCGTGTCGTCGTAGTATCTGGAGGCCGCTTGCCGGCCGGTACTTTGGCTGGTGAACGTACGGCTCAAAGTAAACTGCGGATAGGTGATGCCGGTGGGCGTCTGGCTGAGCCACAAAGCGATCTCGATATTGCCGGCAGAGAGCACCTGATGTGGCTCATTGGGTTTGGGTTTTTTAATTAGCTTCGGGCTGTGCTTCGCGTTGGTTGGTTTCTCCGTCGTCGTTTCCATACTTCCTCCTTGAAAACAGGTTGACAAAACGCATCATGCCACAACACCGATCCTTACTCAAAAATATTTGTGAACCCGATTTGAGTAGCACCAAAAACTGTGAGACCATCGGCGCATGGAAGCAGGTGCGCGCAAACTGATCGCGTTCGATTTAGAAACCGCCGGCGTGGACCCCAAGCGCCATGCCATCATTCAAATTGCGGCCGTGGCGGTGGATGAAACGCTAGAACCGCTGGAAGCCTTTGAAGCCAAGCTCCGCTTCGACGAGCGACGAGCCAATAAAAACAGCCTACGAAAGAATCACTACCATCCGGGCATTTGGGCCAAAGAGGGAAGGGAACCGGAAGATGTGGCCCGGTCATTCGCCGAATTCCTGCGCCGCCACGCGACCGTTCCCATGATCGGCGCCAGCGGCAGTGCATACCAAGTCGCCCAGCTGGTCGCCCACAACGCCAGTTTCGACGGCGAGTTCTTGCAAGCTTGGTACAAGCGATTGGGGATTTATTTGCCGGCTCGCAAGCAAGTGCTTTGCACACTCCAGCGGGCGATGTGGTATTTCAGCGAAGTGGATTGCGTGCCGCCAAAAGATTTTAAGCTGGCCACGCTGTGCCAGTATTTCGGAGTGCCGTTCCATGCCGCCAGCGCCCACGAGGCCCTGGCCGATGTGATGGCGACGATTGGACTGTACCGCGCGTTGACAAAACACCAGCAATCCCAGATTCAGCGGGCTGCTTGAGCCAAATCCTAAAGGGCAACGAACGATCATGATGTTGCAATGACCGCGGCGGGCTCCAGAACAGCGATCTCATTGTACCGCGTAAAATCCCTGCCATTGAATGTCAACACGTGCGTCAGGCCATGCCGCAGCATGGCGGCCACCAGGCGCGCGTCATGAGCCGGCTTCCCGAGAACCTGGTACCTCGACACCAGTTCGTACCACGGTTCGTAGATCGCCCGCTCATCGCGCAGGAAACGAAATAGCGGCGGGCCAAGGTTTTCGAGCGAGGCTTTTGCTTCGTCCGCCGTCATGCCCAATCCGTTGTTCGCAATGGGCCGCGTCGCCACGACCCAAAACTCATAATAGACCTGGGGGACCGCGCACAGCGCGTGGCCGTCATCGCTCAACTTGAGCAGCGAGGCGGTGGCGTCAAGATGCCGGGCATGTCCCGGCTCAACCGTCCGGACCAGGACGCTGGTGTCCACCAAAATCAACATGGCTATCGGTCCGGATAGATGCTGTCTCGGGAATCATCCACGTTGGGGTTTCGGGACTTGAGACTTCCCAGCCAAGCATTGAATTGCCGCCGCCACTGGTCGGGCGGGAGCGTTGGCTGCTGTTCAACGTCGTTCGCCAAGCGATCATTGAGCGCTTCCAGAGCGACCACTTCGGGCGCCTTGCCCAGCGTGCGAGCTTGCTCTTTGAGCTTGGCTTCGGTTTCCGGGGGTAAAGTTAATATCAAATTCATTGATCTGCCTCCACCAGTGATTCTACCACAATCGCCGGAAAGTTGCACGAACAATCGGTCGGCGCGACATCCAACGGCAAGGGTTCTTCGATGCCAATTGGGCGCCAGTGCTTTTAGTGATCATCGAAAAGTTTCTTGAGAATGCCCTGCGGGACTCGACCGACGAGTTCGCGCAATTGCGCCTTGCTCAGCTTCGCGAGTCGCGCAGCCACGGCGTCCTCTGGGCTGGCTATCCCTTGTTGTTCGCGTTCCGATCGCACCGCATCACGAGTCCGATTCCAACGCGCCTCATAGTCGTCAAAATCGCCCCGATGCGCCACGGCAGCTTCA
Organism: Pirellulales bacterium; assembly: GCA_035656635.1. NCBI lineage: Bacteria > Pseudomonadati > Planctomycetota > Planctomycetia > Pirellulales > Pirellulales bacterium. Next base: position 1,451 of record DASRSD010000024.1, on the reverse strand, counting down.
ATCAGTTCCGTCAGCGCGTCGGTGAACCCGCGACTGCCATCGTAGCCGAAAATATGACTGTGCTCGTGCAGGTGGACCGCCAGGGCGTGTGAGAAGTCGCCGACAAACACCGATTCCGCAAAAAATACTTCATGGGAATGATAGCTGCGGGCGGTGCGCAGTTGTCCAAGCAGCACGTCCGTTTTGGCGACCGTATATTTTGTCGTGCCGCGCTCAAAGACCTGGGCGGTGGCCGGATTCAAATCGTGCAGGACCTGGTTCAACAGCCGGAGACACTCTTGCTCCGCTACGGTGGGACCACGACTTCCTTGCTGACGGGCTTCACGATCCGCCTCGTCCTTGGCCTTCTTGACCTCCTCGTCGGCTGAGGGCACGCCAAACTGGCGAAAATAAGACGGCAACCCCAGCCAGCCTTGCGATTGCCACGACCTCTCAATCGTCTCGAACTGCAACTGCTGGGCCTGATCGTGACTGCGCTGACTGCGGGCATAGTAACGGTTGCCGAACACTTCCGCGACTAACTCGGCCGGCCACGCCGCATAGTAGTGAGCACCACTGGCCACGGCGCGCAGCAGCGGGTGCCCTTTTTCCCAGAACGGACGGGCCGCTTCGACGATCACGTGCTGGGCGATCCGCGCGCTACTGGAACCGTGTTTGGAAAACACGTCATAGAACTTCTGCATCAATTCCTCTCCAAAGGCTTTGCGGTCACGATCCTGACGAGTTTTACGCTCGATTTCCGCGTATTCCCGGTTAATCACCAAAATGACCGGAACTCCCTCAATCTGGCCGCGCTTCAAGCGGCGGTAGAAGATATGGCCGTCTTTATCCGTGGAATCGTACAGGGAAAAGTTTCCCGAATGATGCTCCCAGCGCAGCGCGCCCAACAGCGGGTTCTGGTCGTGCAAAAAATGTTGCAGGCCGACCCGCATGGCGGCGATCAAGTCTCGTGAGGCACCATCCAGCACCAGCACGGTTCCGGGAATTTCTGACTTCGTGCGGTAAAAATCATATTCCACGGGAAACATGAGTCGGCTGTCGGCGACCGCCTCGGTCGCGACCCGCAGGCAAACCACGCGGTTGCCCGAGGCGACAATCGGCGTCGTGCGATGATCGCGCAACAGACAGGTGGTGGCGGCTTTGAAACCCTCTCCATATTGGCCAATGTCTTGCTCTCCCTTTTCACTGCCCAGAAAGAACAGTCTTTCCAGCACGCAGCGCGTCGGCGCCGTGACCGCGACGGTCGAAGCGTCATGCTGCACGACCACTTCCTCCAAGCGCTCCCGATTGGCGTCGAAGAAATTCTGCATCAGGTCGCGGGCAATCAGCGTTTCGTCCCAGTCCACGCCCCAGGCGGTGGTGACCGAGCTGGTCATGGTGCGTTCAAACACCAGCGAGCCGGCTCGACACCACGGTTCCAGCGCGCTGGCGATTTTGCGGATCCGCTGTTG